>DAOWNV010000062.1 GCA_030642405.1 Desulfosarcina sp. | reverse complement strand
GGTGGCGACGCTACCAGTCTATCTGAATTCGTTGACCGGAAGAGGGGTTCATGTGATCACGGTCAATGATTATTTAGCACGGCGCGATACGGAATGGATGGGGCAGATTTACCAATTTTTGGGTCTGACCGTGGGGACGATCCATCATGGGCTTGACGACCATCAACGGAAAGAAGCTTACGGCTCTGATGTTGCGTACGGGACCAACAACGAATTCGGTTTCGATTATCTTCGGGACAACATGAAATTCGATTCGGATTCGCTGGTTCAACGGGAACTCTACTTTGCTATTGTGGATGAAGTGGACAGCATTCTTGTTGATGAAGCAAGGACACCGTTGATTATTTCCGGCCCTGCCGAGAAATCTACTAATCTTTACTACCAGGTCAACGGAATCATACCCCTATTAAATGCGGAAGACGACTATAAAATCGATGAAAAAGCCCGTAGTGCAGCGCTTACCGAAGATGGCATTGCCCATGCCGAGCAGTTGCTGCAGGTGGAGAATCTTTATGATTCCGGAAATATCGAACTCCTCCATCACACCAACCAGGCCCTGAAAGCACACACGCTGTTCAAGCGAGATGTGGATTATATTGTAAAAGAGGGAGGAGTGATCATTGTAGACGAATTTACGGGCAGACTCATGCCCGGCCGCCGCTACAGTGAAGGGCTTCACCAGGCATTGGAGGCGAAAGAAAACGTAAAAATTGAAAACGAAAACCAGACCCTGGCCACCATCACTTTTCAGAACTATTTCCGCATGTACGATAAATTATCGGGGATGACTGGAACGGCGGATACGGAAGCGGCTGAGTTTAAAAAAATCTACAATCTGGACGTGTCGGTGATTCCCACGAATGTGGACATGATCCGGAATGATTTTTCTGATGTGATTTACAAAACCCGGAGAGAAAAATTCAACGCGGCCATCGAGGAGATCAAAGCGCTTAATAAAAAAGGACAGCCGGTATTGGTGGGTACGGTATCCATCGATATCTCCGAGCAACTTGCAAAAAAGTTAAAGAAACATGGTATCCCCCATGAAGTGCTAAACGCCAAGAACCACGAGAAAGAGGCCGAGATCATTTCCATGGCCGGTCAAAAGGGAGCTGTGACCATTTCTACCAATATGGCCGGACGTGGTACGGATATCGTTCTGGGTGAGGGGGTGACTGCACTTGGCGGCCTTCATATCCTTGGTACCGAACGTCACGAGAGCCGTCGGATTGACAATCAGTTGCGGGGCCGATCCGGGCGGCAGGGGGATCCAGGTTCGTCACGATTCTATCTGGCCCTTGAAGATGATTTACTGCGCATTTTCGGAGGAGAGCGAATTACCAGCATCATGGAACGCCTGGGTATGGAAGAGGGAGAACCCATCGAGCACAATTTGATCAGTCGTGCTATCGAAAATGCTCAGTCCAAGGTGGAAGCGCACAACTTCGATATAAGAAAACACTTACTGGAATATGACGATGTCATGAACCAGCAGCGCGAGGTGATTTATAAGCAGCGAAGGGACCTGCTAACTGGTGTCGATCTGAAAGAAACAATTGAGGATATCATGTTGGAGAGTTCGGAAGGGATAGCCGAAAAGTTCTGCGACGAGAGGGTGCTCCCGGAAGATTGGGATTGGGAAGGGATTTCGGATGCCGTATTCCAGCAGTTCAATATAAGGATGCCGGATTTGGATGAAAACACCTTGGACGGTCTTAATGACGAAGGGCTTGCCCAGGTCATTTATGAACAGGCAAATGGCATTTATAAAGAAAAAGAGACCTTGTTTGGCGGTGGAAATGATTTCCGGCAACTGGAACGGATGATCATGTTGCATACCGTGGATAACTTGTGGAAAGACCATTTGCTGTCCATGGATCACCTGAAAGAGGGAATCGGACTAAGGGGGTACGCCCAGCAGAATCCATTGCTTGTGTATAAAAAAGAAGGGTTCGAAATGTTTCAGGAAACCATCGAACGGATTAAGTCGGAAACTCTGGGGATCCTGTTTCGCATACAATTGGCTGAACCCGAGCATATCGAAGACCTGCAAAAACCCAAAGAACAGAAACTAATTTTTTCAGGAGGAGGGGACGTCCCGGCGGCAAAAAAGCCGGTGAAAAGGGAATCGGAGAAAATTGGACGAAATACCCCTTGTCCGTGTGGGAGCGGAAAAAAATATAAGAAGTGTTGTGGACGATGACAATCATAGGCATCCTCTCCGACACCCATGGCCTCTTACGGCCTGAGGTGGAAAAGGCACTATCCGGATGTGATCAGATCCTGCATGCCGGTGATGTAGGCGATGATGATGTTCTCAACCGGCTCAAGCGAATTGCTCCAATTGTGGCCGTACGCGGAAACATGGATTACGGTACCTGGTCAAACCTGCTACCGGTAACTGAAATGCTTAAGATTTCAGGTCTCTTTTTTTACATTCTCCATGATTTATACCAGTTGGATGTGGACCCACCGTCTGCAGGGATCAAGGTTGTAGTTCACGGACACACCCACCGTCCGGACATTTTTGAAAAAGATGGGGTTATTTATCTGAATCCTGGAAGCGCCGGACATCGTAGACACGACTATCCGGTTTCCGTAGCCCGTATCCGTATTGAAAACGGAACCGTTCATTCCCGTATCATTATTCTTGACGTTTGACAGATCTATCCTGACCCAAATGTTGCCTGACCAAAATGTTGATTTTTCTTGGGTGTTAGTGCGTTTTTTCTCAATAGCCCCCACAATGATACCGATATCCAGTTCAAGAAATGCACTTTACAACCCATAGTGGTGATGATTATAATTCAAAATGAGCTCAACAAACTCAAAGATGCATTAACTAATGTCAAGAACGCAGATCGAACAAGAAACGTTATCGGAAACCCGTGATGAGACAAAAGAACCTCCCATGTATCGGGTGTTGTTGCATAACGATGACTACACCACCATGGAGTTTGTTGTCGAAGTCTTGATGTATGTATTTAAAAAATCGCCTGAAGCGGCAGCAACAATTATGCTGAATGTCCACCGGAAAGGTATTGGTGTATGCGGTATCTATCCCTATGAAATTGCTGAAACCAAGGTCGAGACGGTTCATAACTTTGCTTATGAAAACGGCTATCCGCTGCGTTGCAGCATGGAACAGGAATAATTGACGATGATCAGTAAAGAACTCAGTGCTACATTGGGCTTTGCAGTGCGAGAGGCAAAAAAAAGACGCCATGAATACGTAAGTGTGGAACATGTGCTATTCGCCATCTTGCATGACCGTTCAGGGCTTGAAATCATGGAGAAATGCGGCGGAAATGCAGATGGAATAAAAGTCCGTTTGGAGACATTTTTCAATGAAACCATGGAGATGCTTCCTGAAGAGAGTGAGTATGTGCTACAGCAGACCATTGGTTTCCAGCGTGTGATTCAACGGGCGGTCAACCATGTGCGTTCCGCAGAGAAAAAAGAGGTTGCGGTCAGCGATATTATCGCCTCCATCTTTTTGGAAAAGGATTCCCATGCAGTTCATTACCTGAAGGAAGAAGGCATTTCACGGTTGGATGTACTGCGCGTCATTTCCCATGACTTTCCCGGCGATGGGGTTGAAGAAACAACTGAGAAAGATACACCGGCTCAGAAGAAGACCGTTAAAAAGAAAGCCGGCCCGCTGGAAACTTACACCATCAATCTTATCGACCGGGCGGCCAAAGGCAAACTGGATCCGTTGATTGGACGTGAAATGGAGATGTTGCGAACCATGCAGGTCCTTTGTCGCCGAAGGAAAAACAACCCAATTTTTGTAGGCGATCCTGGGGTCGGGAAGACTGCCATGGCGGAAGGGCTGGCCCAGCAGATATGGAGCGGTGAGGTGCCTGATTTGTTGAAAGAGGTTCGGATCTTTTCTCTGGATCTGGGAGGCATGTTAGCCGGGTCGAAATTCAGAGGGGATTTCGAGCAACGGCTTAAAGGTGTTGTGGAAGAATTGAAAAAACGGAAAAACGCGATTTTATTTATCGACGAGATACATACCATCGTGGGTGCCGGTGCAACCAGCAGTGGTTCCATGGATGCCAGCAATATTCTCAAACCTTTTCTTTCCACTGGTGAGCTTCGCTGCATGGGTTCCACCACGTATGAAGAGTATAAAAATCATTTTGAAAAAGATCGGGCCTTGTCTCGTCGGTTCGAAAAGATCGATATTCTGGAACCACCAATCAAGGAATCGGTTAAGATTCTCAAAGGGTTGCGATCCCGCTATGAGGAACATCACAAAATTGAGTATACGGATGCAGCGCTGAAGGCTGCATGCGAGTTGTCTGCAAAATATATCAATGATCGTTTTCTACCCGACAAGGCCATTGATGTCATCGATGAAGCAGGCGCCGCTATCCGGCTTGCCGGCCCAGCAAACCGAAAACGGATACATCCTTCGGACATTGAAAAGGTTGTCGCCAAGATCGCTCGCATTCCGGCTGTCAATATTTCCACGCCTGACAAGGCCAAGCTTGAAAAATTTGGTGATAAGCTTAGACATGTTGTTTTCGGCCAGGATGATGCCATTGATGCTTTGGTGACGGCAATCAAGCGATCCAGGGCTGGACTCGGCCTTCCTGAAAAACCTGTGGGATCCTTTTTGTTTACCGGTCCCACCGGTGTCGGAAAGACGGAAGTGGCCCGCCAGGTGGCCAGGCATCTGGATGTTGAATTCATGCGCTATGACATGAGCGAGTATATGGAAAAGCATGCCGTTGCCCGGTTGATTGGCGCTCCTCCTGGATACATTGGCTTCGATCAGGGTGGATTGCTTACCGACGGTGTTCGCAAACACCCTTATTGTGTCCTTTTGTTGGATGAAATCGAAAAAGCACATGAAGACCTTTTTAATATTCTTCTCCAAATTATGGATCATGCTACGTTAACTGACAACAACGGCAAAAAAGCTGATTTCCGTAATGTTATCATTATGATGACATCCAATGCAGGGTCGCGGGAGATGAGCAGGTCATCAATTGGTTTTGGTGACACGAAATCGGACTCCTCCGGCAAGGGACAAAAAGCCATTGAAAGAATCTTCAGCCCGGAATTCAGGAACCGTTTGGATGGAATTGTAGGCTTTAACTCCCTGGATCTGGTGATTATGGAGAGGATTGTTGACAAATTCATGAATGAGTTTGCCGACCAGTTGGCCAGAAAAAAAGTTTCAATAGGTTACTCAGATATGGTGAGAAAATACCTGGCCAAGAAGGGCTACGATCCCCAATACGGCGCACGACCGCTAGCCCGTGTCATCCAGACCGAGATTAAAGATAAGCTAGCGGATGAAATCCTGTTCGGAAAATTGGAAAAAGGTGGATCGGTCGATTTGGATATAAAGGGTGAGGAACTTACTTTTGGTTACGCTTGATCCTGCGAACTTGATAAACAAAATAATCCCGATAACCTAAACACCAATACGTTTCAGCCTAAATCCATGCCCATCTTCAACCTCTCCGCCCATCTTTCTTTTCCCCCACCGTATTTGGCCATTAAAGAAGGACTATTGGCCGTAGGCGGGGACTTGAGCGTCGAGCGTTTAGAGGTAGCCTATAGAAGCGGCATCTTCCCATGGTATTCCGAAGGAGAGCCCATTCTCTGGTGGTCACCAGACCCCAGGCTTGTTTTGTACCCCGAAGAGTTGAAAATTTCCAAATCGCTCCGAAAGTTGATTAAAAAAGGGCTATTTCGCATCACGTTCGACAAATCGTTTGATACGGTGATCCAGGAGTGCGCCGAGGCCAAACGGTCCTACGGAGATGGAACCTGGATCACCGATAAAATGAAAATTGCTTATTGCGAATTCCATCGGCAAGGGTATGCACATTCCGTAGAGGCGTGGCAGGGAGATCAATTGGTTGGAGGACTCTACGGAGTTTCTATTGGTCGTGCTTTTTTTGGCGAATCCATGTTTTCGCAAGTCAGCAATGCATCAAAGGTCGCCTTTGTTGCCCTTGTTGAGAATCTAAAACGACTGAACTTTGTTCTCATCGACTGCCAGGTGAAAACCGATCACCTGATGCGTTTCGGCGCACGGGAAGTACCGAGAAAGGTGTTTTTAGAACAACTTGGAAGGGCTATCAAGTAGAAACCCTACTTTCTCTTATTCAATCAGTTCAAGGATGATTCGCTTTTTGCTTTTTCCGGACGCTGCATTTAAAATGGTTCGGACGGCTTGAACATTCTGTCCTTTTCTGCCGATGATCTTCCCCAAGTCCTGCTTGGCTACGGAAAGTTCGATGACAACGCTTTGTTGGCTTTCGATCTCATAAACCGATACCTCTTCCGGAATATCCACCAGTGCCTTTGCAATTGCTTCGACCAGCTGCTTCATTATCTCTCTCCTCGAAGTTAAGTTGTCGCTCAATCACTGAATCTATATAGTTGAAGGTTGGCAGGTCCTACTATCTACGATAGGAACAGGTACCTATCATCATTAACTGAAATCGATTTTAAGTCAATCAATTATCTCAATTTATACAGATAGTGCAAAATACCCGTAGCGGCATTGAAAGCCTGGTACAAAAATAATGCCGGGGCCAAGTGTGCGGGAGGGGTGTTATTTTGTGTGTACTGATATACCGAGCGTAGAGGTGTCCGTTGATCAGCCATTCACCGCAGCGTTAAAACCTGACTGAAAAGCCTTAAGATTGGTTTCAACGAAGGCTGCTTTCGTCTTTGTCCGAATTGCTTTTTCCAGGTTCTCTTTCGGTATCGGTAAAATCCCAGTTTGAATCAGCGCACCTAAAAGGACAATATTTACCGACATCATATTTCCTGCTTTTGTGGCCAGCTCGACGGCATCAAAAGCGATTAATTGTTTGGTTTTTTCCTTTAACAGGGTTTGGATTCGTTCCAGCTCCGGGTAGGTTCCGCGGCCAATGGCTACTGTAAAGGGAGGTAACGGTGCAAGGCTGGTGATAACGGTGGTTTCAGAGTTGCATTTGTTCAATGCCCGAAGGGTTTCCGAGGGTTCGAAGCCCACCAGGATATCGGCCTCTCCATCGGAAATGATGGTGCTTTCGGCATCCCCGAAAATGATAGCTGATTCAACAACGCCGCCCCGCTGCGCCATTCCGTGGATTTCGCTCATGCGTACCGGCACACTTGAAAGCAATGCCGCTTCCCCCAATACCTTTGAAGCCAGCAGGTTTCCCTGGCCTCCCACCGCTACGATAATCAGTCTTGTAGTTTCCATGTTCGTTTCCTATTTCTTTTTAACCGGAATAATGGCATTTTCGGGGCAGATCTGGGCACAGACGGCGCATCCCACACAGGTGTTGGGGTTGATACTGACGTTTTCGCCATCCAGATAAAATGCAGGACAACCGATTTCGTTGATGCAGTCACGATGGTTTTTACACTTATCTGTGATTGTGAAAGCACGCACATTCAATTTTTTTAAGCTATTGGCGTATAGGGTGCACATCTCCTCGGAGATGATGACTGAGACGCCTTCGTACGCCAAAGCTGATTTTACCGTTTCGATGCTCTTTTTTACTTTGTAAGGTTTGATGACATTAACGTGTTCAACGCCTATGGCACGAACAACAGCTTCAATGGAGACGTGACCGTAACCGGAAAGTTTCAGGTTACTCATATCAACCCCTGGATTGGGTTGATGGCCGGTCATGGCAGTTGTACCGTTATCTAAGATCACTAGGGTGAAATTGTGGTTGTTGTAAACGGCATTTATTAATCCGGTGAGGCCTGAATGAAAAAAGGTTGAGTCACCGATAAAAGAAATGACTTTTTTGTCGGTGACTTTGGAAAATCCGCAGGAAGTGCTCACAGAGGAACCCATACAGATGACAAAATCACCCATGGCCAACGGAGGTAGAAAACCCAACGTATAACATCCGATATCCGTGGGATAGATAGTTTCCATGCCTTCAGCGGCTTTTTTTACTGCATAAAAAGTGGCCCGGTGAGAACAACCGGCGCACAGGTTGGGGGGACGCTGTGGAATTTCGGGTACGTCGGAGAGATCCGGCGGTTGGGTGCCTGCGAAAGAAACACCGAAGAAATCGGCAATAACCCGGCGGACTGTTGCCGGATCGAATTCATAAAGCCTTGAAAAAGCCTTTTTACCCTTACCTGCAATCCGAAGGGTTAATCCAGCTTCCTGTGCAAAGGCTTTTACCGTCTCTTCCATAACGGGTTCACCCTCTTCGGCCACCAACACTTTCTCGCATCCATCAAAAAAAGATTTGATCAGGTTAGGAGGTGCCGGGTTGGAGAATCCGATACGAAGGATTCGTGCTTTTTCTTCAATGCCGAGATCCTTTATCGCATCACTGACATAGTTGTAACTGACACCGTTGCAAATGATTCCCCATGGACCGCTTCCTTCAATAAAATTATAAGATGATGTCTCGGCCAATTCCAGGGCTTTGTCCAGTTTTTCGAGAAGGCGAACATGGAGCTTTCTCGACACGGCCGGGACCGTGACAAGATTTAAGGGGTCTTTGGTAAAGTCTCCCTTAGGGCTTCGTGTTTTAAGTTGGCCCAGCTCAACGAAAGCGCTAGAGTGGTTGACGCGGGTCGTGGTTCGCAAAATGACCGGCCCTTCCAATTGCTCGGACAGGTCGAACGCATAAGCTGTCATTTGCTGTGCCTCTTGCACCGACGATGGTTCCAGCATGGGCAGTCCGGATAATTTTCCGTAATAACGGTTGTCCTGCTCGTTCTGGCTGGAAAACATGAAAGGATCGTCTGCAGTGAGGATGACAAGCCCGCCCTTTACACCGACATAGGCCAAGGTCATCAGAGGGTCGGCTGCTACGTTCATGCCTACATGTTTCATCATACAAAAGGTCCGAACACCGCTGTTGGCAGCGGCTGCCGCCACTTCCAGAGCAACTTTTTCATTGGTGCTGTATTCGAAATACAGGTCGCTTTCCTGTGAGATCTGGAATAGATTTAATGAAATTTCCGATGAGGGTGTGCCGGGATAGGTTGTTGCGAAAGAAACGCCGGCCTCAATGGCGCCACGTGCGATGGCTTCATTGCCCAAAAGCAGCATTTTCTTACCGGGGCTGTCTGTGAGTAGTTTGTGCACCGTTGTTTCTCCTTTTTGTCAAACGATGAAGTTAAAAACTATAAAGCATATCCACAAAATCATCAATCACAATATCTTAATAAAACAACCGTGGAAAAATGTCTGTGGTAAATCGTCTGCCCATGATTTATTCCTTTTAATATGTAAAAAATTACTATATATAGAATTAATTCCACATATTTTAGGAATGCTGAATTCGGTTGGGTTTTGTTATTTGATTGTATTGTAGATAGTTGAGTTCTTTCAACGGTTCCTGAATAAAGGCGCAATATTTGCAACCACTATATAATTTAAGAACCCAAAGGGTTTTGTTTTTACCTGTTTTTCGAATATGTAAAAAATCTTCGTATTGAAAAAGAGATGGGCCGATGACAGACGGCATGCCTTATATCATTGTAGATAACCAAAAGCTTTCTCCAATTAGCCGAACGCAACCTATGGATTCACCGATAGAAACCCTAGCTGTTACGGAAAAACAAATTATCGATATTATCGACCGGGTCACGATTTCAGCCGAAGCTCGGCAGAAAGCCAAGCAGATCCTGCCTGGCGAAATGACGCAGTCGACTCATTATATTGCATCTGCCAACCAGCAACGGGCTACCACTATCCTTTTGACATACTCCCCGGAACAACTGCGTTAAAAATCCTTTGATGATAACGAGAAAAAGAGCTCAATTCATAAAGAGCTGAGTGAACATAATCTACTATGACTTTAACGACTGTTGCTTACCATGCAGGATGGCTTGTTGATGGAACTGGAAATGCTGCTGAAGAAAACCGTGTGATCGTTGTTTGCGATGGTCGTGTCCGGCATGTTCTGGATGTCGATGATCCGAAGTTGCAGGGAACCACTATTGTCGATCTATCGGATTGTACCGTGTTTCCGGCCTTGATCGACAGCCATGTTCATCTCGTCATGTCCGGCACCACGGAAGCTTCTTGTCGTAAGAACCAATTGAATAGCGGATATGAAAAACGAAAGAGCATTATCGCTGAGCATTTAGAACGGCATTTTGACTGCGGCGTTTTGGCTGTCCGGGATGGCGGTGATCATAACGGTGATACCTTACGATATAAAACAGAAACAGCCGAAGTGCCGGGGGCTAAGGTTACAATAGCTTCTGCAGGCCGTGCTCGTCATGCACCTGGTCGATACGGAAAACTGATCGGTATTCCGGTGGAAGAAGGCCGGACCATTGCACAGAACGCTTTTGGATCGAATACTCGGCGGGACCACCTGAAATTAGTCAATTCAGGTCTAAACAGTCTGACACAATTCGGTGTTGAAACACCGCCCCAATTCGATGAGACTGAATTAATGGCGGCCATTTCCGCTGCCAAAAAACACGGTCAGCCCACCATGGTTCATGCAAATGGCCGATTGCCTGTAAAATTAGCCGTCAATGCGGGATGTGACAGTATTGAACATGGTTTTTTTATGGGTGAGGAAAATATGCGTCGAATGGCGGACAAGGGGGTGACTTGGGTCCCAACCGCCGTAACCATGAAAGCCTACATCAATTACCTAAAAAGGCAGGGGCACCGGAGCGATCCCTCTTTTGGGGAAATTTCAAGAAAAAACCTGGAACATCAGTTGGCACAGATCAATGCGGCACGGGAATTGGGTGTCGCATTGGCTTTGGGTACCGATGCCGGCAGCCCAGGTGTGCATCACGGGACATCGGTAAAAGAAGAACTTCAACTTTACATTACTGCCGGATTCAGCGTGGAGGGGGCTATCCGATGTGCCAGTCGCAACGGCGCCCTATTAATGAGGTTGTCCGACAGGGGAAAAATAGCTCCGGGGATGAGGGCGGATTTTATGGCTGTTCGGGTTCCGGTGGAGCAAGTTCCCGATGCCCTCAATCAGATCGTTTGCCGTGTTGTCCAAGGGCGAAACATAAAAACGAATGTCAACGATTGAACGACGAATTATTTTCCTATCTCCAAATTCCTAAACGCCATGCCCACCATTTTTTTTTAGATGCCTAACTTTTTGTATCATCCGTTTGAACGGGTCGGTCATTTCGTTTATCCAGTGGGAATCGCGCCGTTTATAAATTTCCGTCAGAGATAGATGAGGATCTTTAGCCGGGCTTCTCAGGTAGCGGCGCAAAGACTTCAACCGGTTTTTGATCTCTTTCTCCGCACGAATTTTCAATATTTCTTTTTTTCGAAGGATATCTTCCTTGACGGATTC
>DAOWNV010000287.1 GCA_030642405.1 Desulfosarcina sp. | reverse complement strand
GGCGTGATGAAAATACCATGGCGGGCTGAAGCATGCCGACCCCATCCCCACATGAACGGCACAGATTCCGGTTGTTGCTGCCAATTTCAGCAGGGGCGCCAGATCCTCCGTACTAATACCGAAATCAGGTGACATTTCGCTGCCGGATATACGCAGTATGCAAGGCAAATCCGGAGCGCCTTCCTTTACCGCCGCCAGCACTTCCTGGGCGAACAGCAGGCGGTTTTGGCCGTAACGGTCGGATCGTTGGTTGATTTTCCCGTTGAGAAACTGCGACATCAGGTATCCGTGGCCGCCCTGGACTTCAATCGCGTCGAAACCGGCGGACACGGCCTTTTCCGCTGCCGATCGATATCCGTCCAAAATGGCGCTAATCTCCGGTTCGGTCAGCGGTTCGGATGACGCGCCGGTGGTCGGACAAGTCATGGCCGATGGCGCTTTGGGACTGACGCCCGTTGCCTTGGGGTTGGCCGCAGCGCCTGCGTGGTTGAGATGAAGGCATACCAACCGGCTTTCCGCATGGATCACAGTTACGATTTTTTTCAGCTCGTCGGCACTTTCCGGAAGATGGATGCACAGCTGTTTGGGATGTTCCTTGCCCTCCACCGTGACCGCAACGGGCTCAAGGATCAGCAGCCCCGGTCCATTTTCGGCAATTTGCCGATAGTAGGTCAGATGCCGATCGGTCACGTTGCCTTTCGGCGTTCCGTAGGCTGTTTTAATCGGTGGAAATATGAACCGGTTTGCCAAAGTCAAACTCCCCAGGGTCTTAGTTTCAAACAGTCTTTGCATGGTCGGTCTCCTTATGCTTAACAATCAGGTCTTCTGATTATCCAGAATTGCATCGATTCACCAATTGTTATTAAACAATTTTTATGCCACATGGACAGGTGTGCAATTTGGGGAATGCAAACCGACAATGTACCGCATAAAATCTCATCACGGGCAAAGAGTAGCCAGTAGGTTGGCGACACCATCACCATTACACATACTCATTGAGAACGTTAGTAACGTTACCATAACGTTTTTTATTGTACGCGAAACGACGATGAACGGCGCGGGAGCGGCTTCACCCGCAAGGGCCTTTTGAATCATCTCTTCAAGGGCACTTTGGAACACCACGCCAATTATGGAATTAATTGCTTCTCCTCCTTGGAAAACCATCAATCCTATTCATCGTCAGTTCTTAAAATTAGTGCCAAGTAAGGAGACCCCAACACGATTAGGCATACAAGCTATCGTGTCGGGGTCTATGAGGTGAGAGTAAGGTGCCTGAACAGAATGGAGGTAATGCCAAGCTTACTCATGGCTGTTTTTAAGCAAACGATGTGCCAAAAAATAAACTTGCCTGCGCTTTACTATTGCACGCGATATTTTTTACCTGATTCCATACACTGGCTCTGGAAATAACCAGCATACGAGACGTCGGTTTATGACTGGTTGCCACCGGTACGATTCAACACATCGACCAGCCGTCGCCGCTTGACGTCATCCAGGTTTTCATGCGTAGCAATCTTGGGCAGCGTACAAGTAGACAGCGTCGTAAGAACCTGGATTTGAACGATGCTGCCGTCTTTTCGGGTCACAACGCATCTCTGCCTTTTCAGATGACCCTTTTTAAACATCACGCACCAGTGACAATTCTCTTCCCGGCGAACTATTTCACCTGATGTACAATTTAGTGTGGAGCTGGATTTACCATCGGTTTTGATCTTAAGTGTAGGAATGGATATAAGGCTTTGAGTTTATGTCAAATATCGGGTAGGGTCATGCAATCCTCTTATTAGATGCTAAAGGTAAGGATCGTGCTACGTATTTCCGACAATATTGAAACCAAGCTTCTGACGACTCTTCAAGATACCCTTGCCATCTCCGATCACGCTGATTTTTGTGTCGGATATTTCAATCTTCGCGGTTGGAAATATTTGGACTCGTATATCAAAAGCTGGTCCGGGGGCGAGGGAAATTGTAAATTCTTTATCAATCCATCCACCAATGGAGAGACGCATGTCACCCGCGCCTGAGCAAGAAGCCCGAGCGACTATCGACAAGCTCTTAAATTCGGCTGGCTGGGTCGTCCAGGATGCCGGGGAGGCCAATATCCATGCAGCCAGGGGTGTGGTCATCCGTGAATTTCCTTTGGCTTCCGGCTTTGGGTTTGCGGACTACCTTCTATATGTGGATGCAAAAGCCGCCGGTGTCATCGAAGCCAAAAAAGTGGGCACTACGCTTTCCGGTGTAGAGGTCCAGTCCCGTAAATACACCGAAGGGTTGCCGGGGACGCTGCCGGCCTGGATCAGACCGCTCCCCTTTCATTACCAGTCCACAGGTGTGGAAACGCGCATTACCAATCGATTGGATCCGGAACCCCGCGCAAGAAACGTTTTTGCATTCCACCGACCGGATACCCT
Organism: Desulfosarcina sp.; assembly: GCA_030642405.1. Classification (GTDB taxonomy): domain Bacteria; phylum Desulfobacterota; class Desulfobacteria; order Desulfobacterales; family Desulfosarcinaceae; genus Desulfosarcina. The sequence goes on along the minus strand of DAOWNV010000287.1, from coordinate 1,225 downwards.
GGCGGAAATCCTTGGCCAAACCGAACCGGTTCAGGCCAATACGGTATCTGATGGGGTTCAGTCCTTTGGGAAGCCGCTCACTTTTTTATCCCGTGTCAGGCAGATGCCGCCCTTAATAGAAGATGGTTTGTGGGCGGCCCAGATCAAAGCCATTAAAAATCTGGAACGATCCCTTTGCGACAATCGCCCCCGCGCCCTGATCCAAATGGCCACCGGTTCGGGAAAAACCTTCACCGCCATCAATTTTATCTACCGGCTGATCAAGTTTGCCGGCGCCCGGCGTGTTTTGTTTCTGGTGGATCGTGGGAACCTGGGGGATCAGACCTACAAGGAGTTCCAGCAATACGTTTCGCCTTACAACAATTTTAAATTTCCCGAGGAGTATATCGTTCAGCGCCTTACATCCAACATCCTGGACAAAACCGCCCGGGTCTGCATCTGTACCATCCAGCGGCTCTACGCCATGCTTAAAGGCCGCGAACTGGCCGAAGCGGACGAAGAGATCTCCACCGCCGGCCTTGAACAGGTCTTTAAGGAACCCGAACCGATTGAGTACAACCCGGCCATCCCCATCGAGACCTTTGACATCATCGTCACCGACGAGTGTCACCGCTCCATTTACAATCTCTGGGCTCAGGTGCTGGAGTATTTCGATGCCCATCTCATCGGCCTTACTGCCACACCCGGTAAACAGACCTTTGGATTTTTCAACCAGAACCTGGTCATGGAGTACCCTCACGAGCAGGCCGTTGCCGACGGGGTCAACGTAAACTACGATGTCTACCGCATCCGCACCGCCATCACCGAGGCCGGCTCAAAGGTCGATGCCGGCTACTACGTTCAAAAGCAGGAGCGCGAAACGCGCGCCACCCGCTGGGAAAAGCTGGATGATGATTTCGACTACGACCCCAAGCAGCTCGATCGCGACGTGGTCACCCCGGACCAAATTCGCAAAATCATCCGCAAGTTTCGTGATAGCCTGTATACGGAAATCTTTCCCGACCGCACCGAAGTGCCCAAAACCCTGATATTCGCCAAGGACGACAACCACGCCGAAAACATCGTGGGCATCGTGCGTGAAGAGTTTGCCAAGGGCAACGAATTTGCCCAAAAGATCACCTATCGTACTACCGGGGCCCGCCCCAAGGACCTGATCAAGGCCTTTCGCAACAGCTACCATCCCCGCATCGCCGTCACCGTGGATATGATTGCCACCGGCACGGAT
>DAOWNV010000296.1 GCA_030642405.1 Desulfosarcina sp. | reverse complement strand
TTCCGTGGGAACCAGTGGATTGACTTTCGAAGGATCTTCTCCCAACGCCTTTACGGCATCCCGCATGGCGGCCAGGTCAACAACGGCCGGTACGCCGGTGAAATCCTGCATAAGAACGCGGGCAGGGTGATAGGGGATTTCAACCGGTGTGTCATAGGTTTTTTGCCAGCCGGCGATATTCGCCAGGTCTGCCTCTTTAACCACACGGCCGTCACATTTTCGAAGGAGGTTCTCAACGAGAATTTTGATTGAATAGGGAAGCCTTTCAATCGACAACCCGCTGTCTTCGGCATAGGCACATAAATCATAGTATGTAACTGTCTTACCATTTATGGTAAGTGTTTTTTCATAGTCCGAGTTTTTCATGGCAAGATCCTTTTAAAGTTTGAGGGCTCCTATAAAACGAAAAAAGAACGATATTACGAGAGCGCGAATCTGCAAGACAACATTGCAAATTCATCCACAATGCGTAAAATAAAAGAAAACTACGTTTAGAGCAATAAAAAAGGTGATGAATGACCGTTAAAAAAAAACAGATTATAGAGTGTGAAGTTACGGATGTAGCCTATGGGGGAAAGGGGCTTGCCAAGGTGGACGGGTTTGCCGTTTTCATCGACCAGACCGTGACGGGAGACAGGGTTGCGGCCCGTATTACCCGAAAAAAACGAAATTATGCAGAAGCGGTGGTACAGGAAATGTTGACCCCCTCCACCCTTCGTGTGGAACCTTGCTGCCGGTATAGTGGGTTCTGTGGTGGTTGCAAATGGCAGTTCATAGATTACTCGCACCAGCTCAACATCAAACGCCGCCATGTGGAAGAATCCCTTGAACACATCGCAAAGATTTATGGGACCCTTGTTCATCCCACGCTTCCATCGGAGAAACAATTCGGTTATCGGAATAAAATGGAGTTTTCCTGTTCAGATCGCCGCTGGCTGCTGCCCCATGAACTTGGAACGGAAACTGATATCTCTTTTGCATTGGGACTTCACGTTCCGGGCACTTTTCACAAAGTTCTGGATACAAACGCCTGTTTGCTGCAACCGGACACGGGAAACCGCATTTTAGAGGTTGTCCGAAACCATATGCGATCTTCGGATCGGCCGGTGTACGGACTGCGCAGCCACGAAGGATTTTGGCGGTTTCTTATGCTGCGGCATTCAGTTCACCGTGACCAATGGATGGTCAACCTTGTGACCTCAAGCGAAGATCAAGGAGCAGTCATGCCCCTGGCCGAATTGATTCGAGAGCAATTTCCAGAAGTAGTGTCGGTTGTCAATAACATCACCGCCAGGCTATCTAGTGTCGCAATTGGAGAACGTGAAGTTCATCTTGCCGGTGAACCGGTACTGACTGATCATATCGGTGATTTTGTGTTTGAAATTTCGGCCAACTCTTTTTTTCAGACCAATACCCGAAGTGCGGAATTGCTCTATAAAACAGTCGGAAGGTATGCGGAACTGAAGGGAAACGAAAATGTACTTGACCTTTATTGCGGTACAGGAACCATTGCAATCTGGTTGGCCAAAAATGCAGCTGAGGTGACAGGCCTGGAATTGGTTGAGAGCGCAGTGGCCGATGCTTACAAAAACTGCAAAAAAAACAATGTCGATAATTGCCGGTTTGTTCAAGGGGATATCAAAGAGACCATGGATATCCTTGATACAGCTTGGGATTTGTTGGTGATTGATCCTCCACGGGCCGGCATGCACAAGGATGTTTTGAAAAAGGTCTGCAAGCTGGCACCGGAGAAAATCGTCTACGTATCTTGTAATCCAGCCACCATGGCTCGGGATTTACTGGAGCTCAAAGAACTTTACGAAGTCAAGGAGGTCCAACCTGTGGATATGTTTCCCCACACCTTTCATATTGAATCGGTGGCAAGTTTGGTAAAGCGGAGATAGTGCGATGGATGAAGAACGCATCATAAGCAGGACGCAAAAGAAACAAGAGGCCACAGCTCTTCAGAAAACCGGGGAAAAGCTGGTCGCATTGTCTGATGAGCAGTTGAAGAAAATGGATTTGCCTTCAATTTTGGAGATGGCCATAAAGGATATACGGTCCATGAAATCCCATGGTGCCCGAAGGCGGCAAATGCAATATATCGGCTTGTTGATGCGAAAGCTGGATATTACGCCCATCGAGCATGCGCTTTTAGCCATTGAACAGGGGGCCTACGGGGAAGCCAGGGCTTTTCATCGGATTGAACACTGGCGTGACCGGCTATTGGCAGGTGACGATCAACTCCTGCAGGAGATCCTGGGCACCCACCCAAACGCTGACCGTCAACGCCTGGGGCAACTGGTGAGAAACGCCCGAAAAGAGATAGAAAAAAAGTCGTCTCCGAAATCCGCCCGTAATCTCTTTCGCTACCTGAAGGAACTCACTGATGCCTGTAAAGCATGAGTCATTATTTGATATCTGATATCGGGCAAAATAAACATTTCCGGATAAACACTGTCATAGATATTTGTCAAAAGGCACCCAGTTGGCAGACCTTGACCTTAACCCTTAAGAATTCACAGGCCCCAGCCACCTCAATTTTCGTCAGTCTTAGCTTTTCGGCTACCTTCCATGCGGCTTCACAGGAAATATAGTCATCGGTCATGGCGAGGCGGATGGCTTTTTCCAGTTTATCCGATACCGCTGGTGGTACCTCCATCGCTTTGGCGACCTTTTTCCCGTATCCAAACAGTCCCATCTGGCATTTATTGATTCGCTTTTCCAACAAGTCGATATTCATGCCAACGATTTGTGGTCGGCAATGTTGTTTCAGAGCGATCTCATGCGCTGCTGCACAACTTACCCTCCCGTTTTTTTCCGTTTCGCTGATTTTGGCTGAAATGTCAGGATCGACGATCCCTTTCTTGTGTTTAGCTGCATAATGGCCTGCATCTTCATGGGTCATGATGTTCCTCCTTCATTTTTTTATCTTTTCATCCCAGCAACTATCCACCTTGCACTCCATCCAACCACAATAGGTCCGACTCCGATCATGACAAAGGGGATAGTGGCTTGTTGCCAGGGTTTGAAATACGCAGCACATGCAAGAGGCCAGAGAAACGACAGGACTATGGATAGGCGAATCGTCCATGAAAGCCTACGAGTGTGGCGTCTTAGCACAACTTTCTTTTGGGGCGCACGTGAACTTACCATCCTGGGTATCAGGAAAACCCCCAATACGATCAGTACTATAATAAGAATTTCCTGAATCCCTGAGAACATGGTGATATTTCTACCATAATCACCAAGGTTATTCAAACCACAACTTTTTTCTGTAATTTTAATGAGTTCCTGTGGTACAAGTATTCATCATGAAGGCCAATAAAAACAACACGGTTTGCTTTCATCCTCTGGTTAACCGCTGGTTTGTCGAACAGATCGGTCGACAGACCCCCATCCAGGAAAAAGCCCGGCCGCAGATTGCCTCCAGTCGTATAAAACAGGATGATTTGACGATTCGAAGTCAACCCGGAATTGTGAAACCGGCAGATGGATTACGGTCACCGAAGCCCAATCGGGCA
>DAOWNV010000222.1 GCA_030642405.1 Desulfosarcina sp. | reverse complement strand
TGTTCAGTCGCCTGTCGGCCACGAAGAGTTTGTTGGCAGTAATAAAGTCCTGATTCACAAAATTGTATATGAATGTAAAATCGGAATAGTTTTCACGAATCTTAAAAATAGTTTCTTTGCCCTTTCCGGTTTCTGTATTGTATTTTTTACGTCCTTCGAAATTTGCCATATTCTGGTATTCCCACGAAAGTCTTCCTTTATCAGCCATCTCTTCCAAAAAGTAGAACAGACGCATCCCCAACGCATAGGGATTGAGCCCTACTCGTGGCATGGCGGTCACACCTGCATTGACCCTTGCAAAGTCAACCTCATGTCCATTTATACGATTATCCTGCATGAACAAAGTTTCGTGCCAATAGGAAGCCCATCCTTCATTCATGATTTTTGTACGGATTTGAGGCTGAAAAAAAAGAGCTGTTTTCCGGATTATCTGAATCACCGTCAGCATCCATTGGTTTTCTTCCCGGTTGAGCATCTTGGAATTCTGCATGATGAATTCCAGCAGATCCTTCGGTTTTTGTGTTTTATCTTCCATGTTTTTTTTAAAAAGACTTGCGAATTCGGGATGACGTCGGTCGACTTGAGAGAAAAAAACCTGCTCACCCATGACTGGATCTGCTTTCAGACTTGCATTGTATCGTTCTATTTCCTTGATGTATTTGCTGGTGCTGTTCTTTACGACATTTTGAAGGTAGATGTCGAAATAATAGTCTACCTTGTTGGAAATGCCCGAATCCGAAGTGGAAAAAAGCGTCGACAGAAGAGGATGATATCCGACAAGGTTGTCGATTCCCCGGGCGAACTCGATCACGTAATCCATCCAGCGGCCCCGCTCGGATCGCAATTTAGCGATGACCCGCTTGTCAGACAACGCTTCCCCGTTAAAATCGTAATCCCAAGTATGTCGATAATAGAGGTTGTTCTGAAAAAAGTCGATATGGCCGATCACATGATAGAAAATCATCACATTCAGCCAGTCCGGGTTGTTGTCATTGTAAAAAGAGATCGCCGGACGGGTGTTGATGACCGTTTCGTACGGATTGCCCGGATATAACTCATACTTACCCTTTTCTTTGAGCACATCTACATCGTGTACCCAATAGTCATAAAGGGTGGGTATCATCACTTTGGGCGAAAGCTCGAGAAGATCCCGGTTTGTGACGATATATTCCAAACTCTCATCATCGAAGCACAGCCCTTCATCGCGTGCGCGCAGCTTGCATCCCTCCATGATTTTTTTTGTATGCTGGTCGATCAGTTCCATATGTCTATCCGTAACGCAAATATCGGGTTTTTATGATAACTGTCAGGAGATGAGCTTTTTAATGCCCTCGATGAGCTGCGGCTCATCAGTGCTTTCATCAATTACATCAAGGCGAAGATGCTTAGGAAAGGCCTCCAGCAAACCGGAATTTTTTAAATAGCGTTCCACTTCCGTGTTGTTTTTAGTGCTTTGGGAATGCTCTACAATGGTCACTCCCACCCGGCTGGCATAGCCGACCATCTCCTTCAGGGCCGGAATCGCCTTCTTCCCATGGGTGTCCCAGTCGTCGCCATCGGTACCGTGAAACACATAAATATTGTAGTCCGCGGCCAGATTCTCTTCCTTCACGATGCGGTTGACCATATCATAGGCTGCAAAAACGTGGGTTCCGCCTGCAACTTTCGAATTGTAGTAGGTATAAAAGTCTTCAACTTCCTTGGCATCGGTATCATGCAGGATAAATCGGGACTCCACCTGGTTGGCATATTGATAGAGAATCCAACTGTAAATGAGCACATGCTGAGTGACCACCAGTTCCGTAGCTTTTCCGGCCATGGAGCCGGAATAATCCCGCAGAAAAAAAACCACTGCCTGGGATTCGAAGTCCTTTTCCTTGGACAAAATCCGGTATACTTTGTCTCGTGGAGAGATGATAAACCGGGACGGGTCGATCTCACTGACATCGGGAATGTTGCCGAGGTTGATGTTGGTTTCGACGATCATTTTCAACGTAGCTTTTTTGTCCAACACCTGGCCTGACCCTCGATTCCGGTCAGTCAAATCATAGGTATAGCGGGTCAGTGATCGTTTCTTCCCTTTATCCTGTAAATTAGGCAGTTCAAATTGTTCGGTGAGAATTTTTCCCAGGTCGTAAGCCGATGACTCCATTTCATGCTGTCCGCCTTCACCTTCACCCGGCCCTCCTTCACCGGGCTGATCCGGGTCCCTTATCGGTTGCTCACCTATGATTTCCCCTTCTTCGCCATCACCGCTGCCACCTTGTCCCTGTCCTTCCTGCTGTTGGGATAATCGGGGATCATGGACGAACTTTTCCTCAACCGTTGTTGGAACCACAACCACTTTCCCCTTACCGGCCTTGCCGGGTTTGATCATCTTGCCAACCCTGATTTTCCGAGGAAAACCGTCCTTTTCCCGCTGTCTGTCCTTTTGCAGCAATTCATCGATGGATCGAATGTGGCTGATATAATCGCCTTTGGGTTGGGACATCGCCTGCAAAGCCATCAGATCATGGTACGCATACAAGTTAACCAGACGGATTTCGCCCTCATCGGTGGTCACAACGGCCAAATCATCGGTGATGACCGGCATCCCGTGCGTGCGGTCGTTGTTGAGCTCCAGAAGAATCTTCTCTTCCTGTTCCGGCGTCAAGCCGGTTTTTTTTAGCTCCTGATAGATTTTAAACAGTTTGGAGCTCATAAAGTTCAACTCCCTGTATTCTGACTGCCCAAGTCGATTATTTCTCATCTTCCTGAGTGCAGAAGTACTCAGTCGTCTTCTGCGCACACGTCAGACAATAACCCAACTTGTTCAGCATGGTGTCGACTATACGATCATACAGCTTCTGGTTCTCCTCGTTGGTTCGGTTGGCCAGCGCTCCAATCAGGCTTCCGGCGCCGGCGATATCGGATTTCAGGCGCACATCGGTGACCGCTTTGACCAATTCCAGATTATCCATGAAATCGTATTCCGGATTTACGGAGATCTTCTGACCGTATATCTTTCGAATAGAGGTTCGAAACGTCTCCCGCTGTTCCGTAGTTTTCAGCCCAAGACGCTCCTCAACGCTGTTGATGTAGCGTTCGTCGATTTTAAGTGCTCTGAGTTCTCTAGTTTGGGGATCTTTGTATTTCCACAACTTGTCAGGCCCCAGGTTTTCTGCATCGATGCCGATGATCATGTTCACATAGTTCATCACATCTTTACGAATGGCCATGGGTTCATCCATGTAAGCGTTGAACATCTCCGTCATGATCCGCTCTCGATAAAGCCCTTTTGCGGTTTTCAGGTCTTCAAGGTATTTGGCACGATCGTTGGTATCGATCACATAATCCAGAATGATTCGCTCCAATGCCTTGAAGATATCGTAGGCAAACATGCATTTGCCTTCATTGGTCTCCGAGCTTTCGAAAAGCAGTTGCATGGCCCGTCCGAGGTTCCGCTGCCCCAACCCTTTCTGACCAAAACGTTTCGTGATGTCGGGATCTTGGTTGAGTGTATCAATGACTTCGGCGAGCGTTTTAATACTCTTTTCACCAGCTACCTCACCGGCAGCCAGTTTCATTGTTTCTATGGGTGTGAGTTTTTCAGAACGGGCCAACCGGCTGAGAACGACCGCAACCGAAGCGGCATAGTTGAGATTGGGGTCCTGGTGCAGGTACTCACGATTGAGGGTGGTTCTTGTCTCATTTCCAATGGCATAGATCGTTAGATCCTTTTGCAATTTATAATTGGTATTATGGGAGACGTAACAAATACGACATCTATCGACAATGGGAGCCTCTTCTTTTTCCGCCAGAAAGCGATTGAATTCACTATTGTTGCTGGTGGCAATGATCAGGGTGTCGATAGGCCATTTGTACCCATCGATTTCAATACTCCTGTTTTGTATGACACCCAAATAGACCTGAACCAGATCCTTTTTATTCTTGAAAATTTCATCGGAAAAATGAATCCCTCCACCGGCCACCCGTGCCAAGGCTCCACGTCGCAGATCAAAACGAAAGGGGTTGTTTGTTTCTGTAATGTGCAACAGGCGCTGAATGGACTCTTCACCCAAAAGGTCAACCGCAGATGAGGTGATTTTGTCTTTTGCCGGGTATTTTCCTGTCACCGTTCCAAGGCTTTCAGTCATGGGAACAGGAATGATTTCAACCCATTCAAGCATCTTGTTAAGATCGCCGTCGGTATAATTTCGGATCTCGTTCCAAATAAAGGCGCTACATGCGCCCAAAGGACGATGGTCCGCCCAGAGTGTTTCAATCTCATTGTCCGAGAAGCCGATCTGCCTGGATAAAAAATCCCTGTTTTCATCCGGATTATCAGAGATGTTCATCCCTAAGATCATGGGGTCTTCATAAGTTTGGGATTCGATGGTTGTAATTTTCCCATACCCACCGATTTTATCCAGGCCGGTGAACCTAAATGTATATTTCCGATTTGTCTCCTTTGATAAAAATGCTCTGTATTCACGACAGATATAATCCACCAGGAACGTTTTACCATTGCCAGGTTCCCCAACAAGTACAAGGGCCATCTCTTTGGAAGATCCATTCTCTGCTGCATCCTTGACATAGGAAACGAAACTGTTGATTTCGTCATACATGCCGATGATGTGTTTTTTTCCTTTTCTGAATATACTGAAGTCGTATGTCGTTTTCCCATTGACAACCACCTTTTGGATCTCGCTCTCCAGTATCATTCGTGTCACGCCCTGAAAGGCATTCTCAAAGCACCGTTTTCCTTCCTTGACGCCGATCAGATGCCGGTTAAGTGCTGACGTGTTCTTGTTTCCCATGGTTTCCCCCTAACTGGTAAATAGCCCGTGCAGAGGAAACATTGAAATTTGTCAATGACATTTCCCCTGTAGGACCGGCAGGAACAATAAAAGAACGAAAGACCGTATCAGGTT
>DAOWNV010000089.1 GCA_030642405.1 Desulfosarcina sp. | reverse complement strand
CGTACCGACTACTCTTTGGGTTGGCAATTCTTTGCATGCAAACACCATTAAAACCCAAATACTGTTTTTTTTGCATCTTGGAACAAAAATTTTCTATTTTCCCATTTTAAGCTTAGCCATTTACCCACGCCACTGGTTTCCCGGACCATGGATTTATGTTCCGATATTTGTGAACAGTCTCTTTTGGGGAATGCTGATCGCGGGGATCGTCGTCGGATTGAATCGTATCCGCCATAAACAAACACATCTCACAAACACATCTCATAGATTAGACAAAGATTCAAGGAATGCCTCAGTGCAACCGCCAAGCCAAAACAAGTACATTTGAAATCAGGATGATATTCATATGACCAAAATAATCCAAGCATTCAACCGCTGGTACGAAAAAATCGTTTTTGACCGGCCCGTTATAGTCCTGATTGGACTGATCCTCTGCGTAGCTGTGTTGGGTTACCATGCCATGGACTTCAGGATAGATGCTTCGGCGGACGCTCTTTTATTGAAAAATGACAAAGATTTGCGCTACTCCCGCCTGATTGTTGAGCGATATGGCATAAATGACTTCCTGCTCATCTCCTATTCCCCAAAAAATGGGGACCTGCTTTCGCAAAACACCCTTGATACATTGGAACGGCTACAAAATGATCTTCGTAAACTGGATCTCGTTGAATCCGTTCTTACGATAATGGACGTCCCTTTATTGGAAAGCCCACCTATTTCCTATGAAGATATCTCAAAAGAGATTCCCACTTTAAAAACTGCTACGATAGATAAAAATCTGGCAAGGATCGAACTCAAGGAGAGCCCTTTTTATAAGGATCTATTGGTCAGCTCGAGCATGCGAACCACCGCCATTCTGGTCAATCTGAAACCAGACTTGACATACACCCAGCTGCTCAATCAACGTAATGACTATTTTGACAAAAAGGCCATGGGTCGATTTTCACGGGAAGACGCTGCCGCACTCGACACCGTGGTGGAACAAATCCGTACTCTACAAATCCAAATAAATGAACTCCAGCACACGAATATTGCACAGGTTCGAACCATTATCGACCGGTATCAACCGGAAGCCGAGATTTACTTAGGCGGCATCACCATGATCTCGGACGATATGATCACATTTATCAAAAATGATCTAAAATTTTTCGGAGTGGGTGTCTTTTTTCTGCTGGTCTTCATGCTTGGCATCCTCTTCAAAAATATGCGGTGGATCATTATTCCGATGCTCTGCTGCTTTCTTGCCGTCATCTGCATGATGGGCGTTTTAGGGGCTTTGGAATGGGATGTTACGGTGATCTCATCCAATTTCGTCTCCTTGCAGCTCATCATCACCCTGGCCATTGTTGTTCATCTGGTCGTACGCTATCGTGAGTTTCAAAAAACGCATCCTGGTGCCGACGGTCGCACACTCGTCAAAGAAACCGTCCGAAAAAAATTCGTTCCCTGCCTTTATGCCACACTTACCACTATCGCCGGCTTCAGTTCCTTGATCCTTTGCGACATCAAACCAGTGATTAATTTCGGTTGGATGATGAGTATCGGTATCCTTTTCTCCCTGAGCCTTACCTTTTTATTGTTTCCATCCGTTGCTATACTTCTTAAAAAACCAAGCCCACCAAAGCCTCCAAAATTCTTTCGGTGGTCTCTGACAAATGCATTGGCACAGTTTACGGAAAATCATGGAAAGATAATTCTGATCATCACTGCCCTTCTTTCTATCTTTGTAGCATCAGGCATCTATAGGTTAAATGTAGAAAACAGCTTTATTGATTATTTTAAAAAATCCACTGAAATCTACCAGGGTATGGCTGCGATCGATCAACAACTGGGCGGCACCACTCCGCTGGATGTAATCGTTCAATTCGATTCCATCGAACCGGAAGAGGCATTTTTAGAAGAAGATGATGAGTTTGCCGATCCTTTTGATGAACCGGATCAAGAAGAAAATGGTGATAAATACTGGTTCATGGAAGATCGTATGGAACTGATCGAAGAAGTACATGATTATCTCGATGGGCTTGAAGGAACGGGCAAAGTCCTTTCCTTGGGAACACTTCTGAAAATTGGAAAAAGAATCAACCACGGTAAAGCCTTGGACAGCCTTGAAATGGCGGTGTTGTATACCAAGCTTCCTGACGAATATAAAAATCTAATATTGCTTCCGTATGTCTCTTTTGAAAACAATGAAACCCGCTTCGCCCTGCGAATCGTCGATTCCATGAAGGGCCTGAACCGAAATGCTTTGCTGAAAAAAATCAAGCACGACTTGGTTCATCAGTTACACATCGATAGCGACAAGCTCAGACTCACCGGCACCATGGTAATGTATAACAATATGCTGCAAAGCCTTTATACATCCCAAATCAAGACACTGGGGATTGTGGCGTTGGTATTGTTGGTTATGTTCTTTTTGCTTTTTCGTTCCATCAAGCTGGCTTTTATTGCTCTTTTTCCGAACCTTTTCTCAGCCGGGGTAGTCCTGGGCGTGATGGGGTGGTTGAACATCCCATTGGACATGATGACAATCACGATCGCGGCCATCAGTATCGGTATTGCCGTGGACGACACCATTCACTATATTTACCGCTTCCGGGAAGAAATCAAGGCAGATGGCAATTACATGAAAACCCTATACCGCTGCCATAACAGCATAGGGCACGCCATGTTCTACACTTCCATAACCATCATTATCGGTTTTTCTATTCTGGTTTTTTCCAATTTCTGGCCCACGATCTACTTCGGCCTGTTTACTAGCCTGGCCATGCTGATTGCTCTTATTGCTTCGTTAACCTTGCTGCCTCAGCTTTTGGTTGTATTTAAACCTTTTGGTCCTGATTGTTGAAAACCACCCGGTTTTCTCACTTTATTGCAGTACCCGTACCCATTCAAAGAACAAATCCTGCTCACGCAAAACACCGACGACCTCTTCATGTTGCATAACAATGAGCCGGCGACAATTTTCGCTCATTAATTGGTAAACCGCTTCCATAAGGTTGGCCTGTATGTCGATAGCCGGCGGCACCGGTGACATTAGGTCTCCCACAGACGTGGATACCAGTCGCTGCGATTCGCGAGTGAACATACCGGTCCAGAACATAGGAGAATAATTCAGGCTATCCGCCGTGGACGGTTTAGGAGCGGTCAGGTAGTTCGGCAGCATCTCCGCCAATAAATCAACGATGGAAAGAATGCCTTTGAGGTGGCCGGCCTGGTTAAAAACTAGCAGGCTGCGATGTCCTGTTTCCATTATTCGGCTGCTGTATACATGTGGTGCAAAAGACTTTCTCAGTGCGGCAATTCCTTCGCCTACGGTCTGATTGTCCGTGATCGTTGTGTATTCTGTTAATGGAATCATCACCTCTCCAACGGTTCGTTCTTCTTCCTTTTGGCTGTCAATATGCTTTTGTCGGTCGGCATCAATAATGCGCGATGCCAGCAGATCTATATCGCAGGGTTTGGACAGGTAGTCGAAGGCCCCCTGGCCGAGGGCCTTTTTAGCGTTCTCATCAGCCCCGTGGCCTGTAAGCATGATGACGGGAAGTCCGGGAGTCCGCTTCTGGATCTCTTCCAAGGTCTCGTTGCCATCCATGCCCGGCATACGGACATCCAGTACGACTACATCCGGCTTTTTCTCCAATTGTTCCAAGGCCTCCAGACCATTTGCGGCAATCAATGTTTCGAACCCTTTTTTCCGGAACAATTTACGCGTCGCATCCCGAAACTGTGGTTCATCATCGACCATCAACACTTTAATTTTCTTCGTCATCTTCATTTCTCCTTTAAATCCAGCCCGTCTTCGTTTTTCTCTCAATGACCAGCCATGGAAAAAATGGTGTAGACCAGTATCACCAAGGTACCGAAGGTCAGTAGAACAACAATGACGGCCCTGATTTTAGACAATCCCAATCCTCGAACCAACCCGGTCCCGATCAACCACCATCTCCATGGCTCCGTGAGAAAAAAGGCCGCCGGGACCCATGCAAGGATCAACACAGCACCGGCACTCAGAGAGAAAATCGACCATAACTTTGAAAATGCATAGCGCCTGCCGGTAACGGCAATCAGAGCCACATAGGCAATCACAGCACCAATGGTCGCCATCCCGATCGCATTGGCAAATAAAACGATGCCCGTTCTCACCGAAACGCTGTTTGTATTGATAATGGTTCCGATCGTGGAAAAAAACAGCCCCGAAAGAATCAGAATCCCAAAGGATTGCCTGACGGAAACCATTTCGAAACGATTTTCAAAAAATCTGCCTGGGCTCGTTAACAATTCGGTCACGGTACTCACATAATTTCCCAATCGTGGTTGAGGCATTTATAGAACTCCTATCTTGTACAGAATCCCGGCGCCCAACATGGCCATCGTAAGGACAAAGTAGAACTGCCGTTCGGCTTGTGCGGAAAACCAGATTCGTCCGGATTCCCAAAAAATCAACGGTTTTTGCGTTTTGAGAGTGACAATTTTCTTTTTCATTGTAGATCTCCTGTTCCCTTTTTAAAACATGGGCAGGCCTCCAAACCCCCTGAAAACCCAGTATGCGCCAGTCAAGACCAACAGTACCACATTGGCTATAAACCACACCGGTAGTCCTACCCGAATATAGTCCTTGGGTTCCAGATACCCGCTGGCATAAACGATGGCATTGGGTGGAGTGCCGATGATCAGGCAATAGGCGAAGGAAGATGCCATGGCTGTAGACATGGCCATAAAGGGTAAGCATGTGGTTCCCGGATGGACCAAGCCGGCCATATTAAGGGCGATGGGGCCCACGGCGGCGGCAGCCGGGCCGTCTGCCATGAGGTTGGTCAAAATCGCTGTCAGTCCGTTGCTGGTAGCCATCAACGGTAAACCGGCATCCATACCCAACGGGGCCAAAGCGTCAATGGCACTTCGGGCCAGCCAATAGGCTGCGCCGGTACTGTCCAGGGTGCGACCGAAAATGATGGCACCAGCGTACAACCAGACGACACCCCAGTCCACCTTTTCCTGATAATCTCGCCAGTTGACGATGCCGGTGAGAAGATACGCGACAGCTCCCCCCACGGCAATCACGCCAATTCCTAAACGTATGGGATAAATTCCCAAATTATAGAACTCTTTCTCGGTAAACCAACCGAAAACCATGACCAGAAAGATCACCAATGCGATGATTTGTTGGCGATTCCACCCGCCCATGCGCCCGATCTCTTTTTGCAGATGATTCATGGCCGGTTTCAAGGAGGTGATGGCAGGCTTAAAGCGCCAATTGAGTATCAGCCAGGTAACAGGTATCATAACAATTACATAGGGAAAACAGTAAGTAATCCACTGGAAATAACCGATGTCCATACCGAACATATCGGCGAGGTAGGTCATCATAATCACATTACGGGCACCACCGGACGGAGCACCAGGTCCGCCGATGTTGCAAGCCATGGCGATGGTAATCATCAACATCTTGGCCAGTTCAGGGTCTTCCGGTATCTCTTTGGTCAGACTGTTCTGATATAAAAGCATGCCTATGGGCAGGAACATGGCGGCCAGTGCGTGATCGGAAATGAAAGCGGCCAGAGGGGCGATAATTATAAAAATAATCAATGTGATCCAGCGCACATTGGGAACCGCCAGCTTCCGGAACATCATCAAACACACCCTTTTATCCACCCCGGTCTTCACAAAAGCGGCGGCGAACATGAGGCTTCCCATGATGAACCAGCAGGCGTCATCCCAATACAGCATAGCCACTTGTTTGCGCGACGTTACACCGGTAAAAACAAGGATCAGTCCGATACAAAAGGACACACCGGGCAAGGGAATACACTCGGTGAGAAAACAGAGAACCACAAAGGCCCCCATGGCGATGGCGACTTTGATATGCCATGCTCCTTGGTCTGCCGCAGCCTTATCCTTCAGACTTAGCGTTTCATAGGTCAGGCCGTTCTTTCGAAGATCCATAGCACTTTTCATCAGGGCTTGGTATCTCGCATCGGTAATATGAGTCTCGACGAACGTCAGGGCCCTGGAATAATTGGACTCATCCACTTGGATCTTTTTTTGGCGACACCACTTTAGGTCACGTTTGAGGTAGCGGTCTCGTGTCAAAGCCCCTATGTTCATGTTTCGTTCCATTATCGTGGCCACCAGCAGCTGCCACTGTTCGACATCCGCCTTGGGAGAATTGAACAGGGTCTGGGTGATATATTCGGTAACGGCTTTCGGACCTACCCGATATTCGGTGCCCACATCCTTCATCCCGTTTGGTGTGGGTATCAGCAGCAAAATAAAAAAGAGAACGACGGGAATACTGAACATCTTCCAGTCCACGTATTTGTCATATCCTGTAACTTTTTTTTCTTTTATAGCCATAGCCAAACCCCCTGGTATTATTTTCGTTTCAAATTCTGATGCAAATCAATTTTTTAGAGGAGGCATTTACAGCTCGGCATCTTTTATAATTTCGCGAGGCGACTTCATGAATTTACGCATGCGAGCCACGCGGATTTTTTCCTCGATATCTATCCGCCGATTAAATGCATCTAAGGATTTAGCAATGATATCTTCTATATCCGCCGGTTTCATCAAATAGTCCACGGCCCCTGATTTCAAGCCTTCGATGGCGGATTCGACTGTAGCATGGCCGGTTAGCATGATCACCTCCACCATGGGAAAACGGGCTTTGATTTCTCTGAGCGTGGCAACACCGTCCATCCCCGGCATCTTCACATCCAAAATCACGACATGGACCCGATTCGTTCTGAGAAGTTCCAGCGCATCAACACCGCTGGAAGCCGTCAACACTTCGAAGTTTTTTTTCTCCAACAACTTGCGGGTTGTCAAGAGGAACCGCTCTTCATCATCCACCAACATCATTTTCATTTTTTCCATTTTTATCTCCTGTTTTTATACAATGGTCTTTATTGCTCACAGTCGATGACCACAAATTATTCAAGAGGTAGCGAAATGGTAAAGGTTGTGCCCTGCCCGACAGTACTCTCCACTTCCATCTTCCCCCCCATCTGCTGAACAATGCCGAAACAAACGGAAAGTCCTAGTCCCGTGCCCTTCCCCACCGGTTTTGTGGTAAAAAACGGAGCAAATACCTTTTCCATATTATCCGGCGCAATCCCGCTGCCGTCGTCACTCACGTTTATGTTTGCTAAACCGTTGTTACCGGAAAAAAGACGAACCTTTATGGTGCCACCACTGCTTCCGCGATGCTCAATAATGGCATCCATCGCATTGTTGAGCAGGTTCAAAATCACCTGCTGAAGACGGGAGACATCCGCGTTTATCCAGATGGGCGCATTCGGCAATTCATGCTTGATCCGTATGCCATGTACCTCGGCCTTTTTTTCTACCATCGAGACAATTTCCGGAATGGCCGCTGCCAGGTCAAACCGTTCGGACCGCGTTTCGGCCTGCCGTCCAAATTTCAAGATGGATGCCGTGATTCGAGAACAGCGGCCAATCTGGGTTTTGATCTGATTCATACTGTCTGCCACCTCGGTGTAGGATTCTCCTGTTGTGAGTTCCCTTGATTCGATCATTTCTTCCTGAAGCACCTTGATCAGGGACAGCTCGGCGCTGATAATCTGCAACGGGTTGTTGATTTCGTGGGCAAAGCCGGTTGACATTTCACCGATTTCGGCAAGACGTGATGCACCAATAAGCTGCTGATTCAATAATGCCTTTTCAGAATCGGTGTGCTCCATTTTTCTCACAATCGCTCCGGTAAGGCCAAAAGCAATGGCAACGATACAACCGACGCCAATCAATAAGATAAACAAAATCGGCATCCGCGCAGAACGCAGGGCCGAAAATGCATCGGACTCCTCTTGCCGAACAACCATCAGCCAGTTGCCGTCCTTGAGCCATGTCGTTGCATAAAGAAATGGCTCGCCGCCCGGCACTTGATGAATAAACGTATGGATGAGGGTATCTTCGGGCGACAACGGCAATCTCTCTTGGGGGGTTTCCATCAAGTTACCACCGCTACGTCGATCCGTTTGCAGCACCCCTTGCCGGTTGAGCAGATATGCTTCCCCGGTTTTGCCGATTCTGATTTGACGAACTATATGATTGAATTGCTGAGAGTCCACTGTAGCCCGGATAACCCAGGTCCTGTCTTCTTGTTTCTTGGCAACGGCGATAATAAAATGAGGAACGTTTCGGTACCCCAAGAAAACGTCACTGACAAAAACTCCATTGTTGATGGTTTGCTGAAACCAGGGCATATCCCGGTACACTTTTCCAGAAAGGTCGTAAGGACCATGATACGCTTTGTGAACGCCACTTTCATCAAAAAGTCCCAGGTCGACAAAGGCACTCGATGTCAACTGCAGCTGCTGAAAGATCGATGACAGGGTTTGCGGTTGCACCAGATCGGAAAGGTCAATGGTATTGAAAATCAGTTCAAGATCATGGGTACGCTCATCCAGAAAGGATTCAATCATCTGCCGGTGGTCTTCCGAAATCCGTTCCATGGCTTCGATCGTCATATTTTCGATGGACCGTGAAAAAGAGTGATTGCCTACCAATAATGCCAGAAAAAAGGGAATCAGCGGAACGATAATCATACTGACCAGGATAAAATTTCTGACTTTGTTATACTCAGATGTTTCCATAATGAAAGACTCACTTGTTTTGCTTTTATCTTTAAAAGAGGAGCAAGGAGGGTGCCAAAAAAACAAACCCGTTGTTATCAGTAGAACCCTTTAAATTAATGAATATTTTGTGAATTTAGTTTCAATTTTTTTAAGCGCTTGGACATCGTAGCTGTCTGGTATCTTTACAATCTGCAAACTCATGGGTGCAAAGGAGGAATGCAACTTTGGTGTTTACCCGTCGATAGACTGATCCAAGGAAAAAACACAATCTTCAAAAAGATCGTAAATGATCTTTTTTATAGCTACAACACTGTTGCCATTTTTTTTAATTCTGATTACTTCACTTTGTTTTAAGTCAAGAATTTCATCGGCGCCCCGAACGCAGTGAAGCACGACTGGCAGCGGAGGAATCCTTATTGCCAGTTTCCGTCCCAGGTTAAGGCTATCGATACCCGGAAAATCGGGGTCCAGAATAAGAAGGTGGATTGGCATTGGGCTATAAATGTGATCCAACAATTCTTGTATATTTTTAACCAGCCTAACCTTTAAACCAAGTGCCG
>DAOWNV010000258.1 GCA_030642405.1 Desulfosarcina sp. | reverse complement strand
CGATCCTAACGGCTAATAGCTATTAGCACAGGTCGAATTTTGTACGGGTGTAAGGCTTGACAATTGTAATACGATCCCCTATATTCCAAAAAAGCGATATAGAGGTGTTTATGAAAGAATTCATTCGTGTCATGAAGGCACTTTCCGACCCGACTCGTATCAAGATGCTTAAAATTCTAGAAAATCGCCTGATGTGCGTCTGTGAGTTACAGACTGCGATCAGCGTTGCGCAATCAACAACCAGCAAGCATTTAAAAATTTTGGTGGACGCTGGACTGGTAGATTCCCACAAAGACGGGCTGTGGGTAAATTATACCCTTGCCGATGGGAGCCAAAGTCCGTATGCGGCATCTTTATTAGGTAACCTTAGACATTGGTTGAACGACGAAACGGACATCTTAACAATCATAGCGACGATCGACACAATCGATCGATTTGAGATTCTGAATAAGAACTAAAATTTTTTGCCCTTCATATATGCATAAATGACGATATATGAAACTATTGGCATTGTGCAGAAAACCATTTTCTTTAATGATTGAGGAGTCGCCATCATGAGTGAAACCCTTATAATAGCCGACACAGAGGGCTTCTTACACGATTCATCCGATGCGAAAAAGGGAGAGGAACCCAGTCAGATTGACTGGAAAAGCATCGTTAAGCCCCTGAGCCTGATTGTCGGAGGATTTATGCTGTTTTTTTTCCTCCCCATGGACAGTGCCAGGTTTACCAACGCCATCATTGAGTCCATGGCCTTGGCCAAATGGTATGCCCAGGAGCATGTGCTGCTCTGCCTGGTGCCTGCATTTTTCATTGCCGGTGCCGTTGCGGTTTTCGTTTCACAGGGAGCGGTCATGAAATACCTGGGAGCCGGTGCTCATAAAGTGCTTTCCTACGGTGTGGCCGGCGTTTCCGGTTCCGTGCTGGCTGTCTGCTCCTGTACAATCTTGCCCTTGTTTGCCGGCATTTGGAAACGAGGAGCCGGGTTGGGTCCGGCCATTGCTTTTCTATACTCCGGTCCAGCCATCAATGTGCTGGCCATCATTCTTACAGCACGCATTCTGGGGCCTGAAATCGGAATCGCCCGGGCAGTGGGGGCCGTTGTTTTCAGCATTGTGATTGGCCTGATCATGCACATGATGTACAGAAAGGAAGAGGAAGCCAAAAACGCTGCAGCCATGCATATGCCGGAACCGGCAGTCGAGCGGCCTTTGTGGAAGACCAGCTTGCTGTTTGCTATCATGATTGGTCTGCTGATATCCGCCACCTGGGGTAAACCGGAGCAGTCAAAAGGCGTCTGGGCAGCCGTGTTTGCTGTAAAGTGGATGCTTGCCGGTGGTTTTGCAGTCCTTTTGGGTATCCTTATGGTCCGATGGATGGGTGTTCGGCTTTACAAGCTGATTTTTTCCATTGTAGCCGTTTTTGTTTTTGCCGCCGCCATTCCCCAACAGCCGCTCATCGCTTTTTCCATTGGACTGATTGCCTTTGTCAGCCTTCTGACTACCACGCGCGGGGAAACCGAATCCTGGTTCCTGGCATCTTGGGATTTTGCCAAGCAGATCATGCCCCTTCTGCTGGCTGGTGTTCTGGTGGCCGGTCTGCTGCTTGGGACGCCCGGTTCAGAAGGATTGATTCCTTCCGCCTGGATCAGCAGTCTGGTGGGCGGTAACTCCTTTTGGGCCAACTTGTTTGCTTCTGTAATAGGTGCCTTTATGTATTTTGCGACGCTTACCGAGGTTCCTATCCTTCAAGGGTTGATTGGCGCTGGTATGGGGAAAGGGCCGGCGTTGGCGTTGCTGTTGGCGGGTCCCGCTTTGAGTTTGCCTAACATGCTGGTGATCCGAAGCGTTTTGGGAACGCAGAAAACTGCGGTTTTTGTTTCCCTTGTGGTTGTCATGGCTACAGTCAGTGGCTTGATTTTCGGCCATTTTTTTTAATAGATCGTACAACGAAGAAAACAAACGAGTCAGGAAATCTATTTTACGCGAGCAATAAAAGGGGATTACTATGGACATTAAGGTATTAGGTCCGGGTTGTACGAAATGTCAGAAGACTGAAAAGATCGTGAAAGACGCTGTTGCAGAAAGTGGTGTGGAAGCGTCGGTGGAAAAGGTTACAGGTGCGCTGGAAATTGCGGAATACGGGGTGTTTGGTACGCCGGCAGTGGTGATTGACGGTGAAGTCAAGTCAGTTGGGAAGATCCCCAAGAAAGAGGAAGTTCTCGGTTGGATCGGTTAACACCAACGGCCGGAGAACGGTGAATGCCTACATGGATCTGTTCTCAGTTAATGTGGCGGGTGGGCCGTGATGAAGGACGAACACGATTAATGGTGACTCATCCCTATTGCCGATTGGCTATCGTTTTGATTATAAGGGGAGAGCTATGAGTAGAAAAGTAGTAATTTTATTTTTGTGTACCGGCAACTCCTGCCGCAGCCAGATGGCTGAGGGGTGGGCCAGACAACTCAGGTCGGAAGATGTTGCGGCATTTTCTGCGGGGATCGAAAAACACGGGCTTAATCCATTGGCAGTAAAGGCGATGGCTGATGCCGGCGTGGATATTACCCATCAATCGTCCAAGACCGTGGACGAACTGGCGGAACAACAATTTGACTATGTGATCACCCTTTGCGGTCATGCCAACGAAACATGTCCACTCTTTCCGGGGAATGTAAAAAGAATCCATGTCGGATTCGACGACCCCCCCGCGCTTTCCAAAGGGGCCAAAACCGCGGAAGAGGCGTTTGTCCACTATTGCCGTGTGAGAGATGAGATTCGCCATTATATCGAATCCTTGCCTGATTCGCTGACCTAATCCCTATCCGTAGGAGTAACTATAATCCATGAATAACGATGTCTCCACTGCCAATAAACGAAAAATGACCAGTATTTTTGAACGCTACCTCTATTTTTCAGGTGGTACAGTAAGCCCCGACATTGTAACGGTGGGGTAAGATCAGATCAGGTGCTATTCAACAGACAGAAATAATTCTACAGGGACACCTTCAGATTCACTTGCGTTTTTGATCTGAATTGGTTTTCTATTAATTCGTCCATCTTCCAAGAAGGCTTGTTCGATGAGATAGGTGCGAACTTTTTCGACACGCGCCTTGGCGAGTTGTTTCAACTGCTCGATATCGACCCCTTGAACGGCGGCAGTATCCTCCCGGGATTTTTTTTCAGACGCTTTTTTATCCTCCGGCGGTTTTTTTCCGGAGTCTTCTCCTGCGATTGCGGCGCCATCCATATTCCGATCTGCTGTTCCCATGATACCCAGTGTTAAGGATGTTTTCTCCTTTAAAAATTTAGCCAGCGCATTCAATTTTTGAACTTCGTGCGCTTGCAATTTTGAGGAGCCGGACTCAAATGAGATCATACGCAGTTCTTCACCCGTGAATCCATCGATTTCCGTGATGGCGGAAAACGGGGCTTCACCGGCCTGCTTTATGGTCCCTGTGAGGGCGCTTGTAAGGGCAGTCCCGATATCAAAACTTGGATTCTTGACATCTCCTTTTACCGGCACTTGGACTGAGATGCGACCCTTACTGTCTTTCAATAGGGTGACACCGAGTTTGATGGGCAGGTTGAGTGCATCGGGGCTGTCCACTTTCTCACCCAGTTCCAGATGATCGATACGGATGATGTTGTTGCCATTCACGTGATTCTCTTCCACCGTGTATTTTAGTTCCGTATGCAAGCTCCCCTTGTCGATTTTAAACCCGATGAACTTTCCCGAGTAGGGAGAGGCCGGTTGTAATTGAAAATCCTTCAAGGAAAAATTCACACGGCTGTATTTCAGTGCATTCATTGGGTTCATCTGTCCGGTCCCTTCTATGGTGGCCGTCTGGTCGATAGTGCCCTCTATCTTGAAATCGGCCAGGGTATAAGGATCGGAAGACAAGCCCTTGACTGTCCCTTTTTTGAGTTCGACGTGGGTGCTGTAGCTTGGAGAGATAGAATCGTCCACGAAGTCTCCTGTAAATTTCATGAGCTGAACCCGATCAACTTTCACCGGCATGGGGCCTTTGAATTGCATGATCAAGAAGTTTACCAACCGTTGCAACAGATTCTGCTCCCCATCCTCCTTTTCTTCTTTTTTTTCGGCGGGGGAAAAGGCATTAACCACATTGACCATGCCGTTATGGTCG
>DAOWNV010000182.1 GCA_030642405.1 Desulfosarcina sp. | reverse complement strand
GCTCTAATTTCTCTTCCAGCTGCTTACGTTCGGAAATGTCCAGATTCATCTCCATAGCGGCAACGATCTCCCCGGTTTCGTCTCTGATGGGTGCCGTGCGGACGATCCAATGTTTGACGCTGCCGTCTTTGTCCACTCCCATCTCTTCACTGTAGTGGGATCGACCATCTGCAAAGGTTGCTTCCACCGGGCAGTCCACACACTTTTGTGTTCTGCCTTTGTATGCACTATAGCAGTAGTCGCCCGGCTCAGGTGCAAATTTGTCGGCAAACTCACGATTGTAGCTGATGAGCTTGAAATCTCGATCCTGTACGGTAATGAGACAGGGTACGGTCTCAAACATACTCTGAAACTGGTCCCGCTGTTTATTGAGCTCGCTCTGTTTACCGTCTATAGCGGTGCCCATCTCCTGAATGGCTTTGGCTAATTGGCCCATTTCATCTGTCCGGTCCACTTCCACCTTTGTCGAGTAATCCCCCTTTTCAATACGGCGGGTGTCGTTAATGAGCTTTTTAATAGGAAATTTAACGAAATGATAATTAAAGAACAAAATCATCGCCGAAGTGGCTAAAAAGATGAATACAGCGAGCAACACCAGGTTGCGCTCGTATCGGGACAGCTCAAGATCCTCATCTTTCAAGGATACTACCAGGTCAATGGCACCCAAAACCTTATTATCCGCAGGATGAACGTGGCAAGCATCTGTAGAACAGCCCGGTTCATTGTAAACCGGGCTGATAACACCCATGAGGCGATACCCTTTTTCGGATCGGAATATGCGCACCGTTTCAGCAAGAGTCACCCGCTCAATCGGTGGATCGCTGCGGTGGCAAATGAAGCACGCCTCGTTCTTGATGTTAGTAACCGTGTCGACTTCCTCATCCTTGTTGGAGAACTTAATCTCACCCTGCTTGTTGTAGATGCGGATATTGACGATGTTATGTTGTTTGGAAATGTTTGAGATGATCTGCTTGATGTCATCCCTGGAGTTGAGCATCATAGCATAGTGGGTGCCCAGGCGGATGGTGTTACTAAGTCGCTGTGTGCCGGTGGTGATGTTGTCCGCCATCTTTTTCTGCAGGTATCGGAAATTAAAGAATCCCCAAATGGAAAGCGAGAAAAGAAGCAACGTACCCATGCTGATCAGCAACTTGAGCAAGAGGCTTTTTTGAACCATGGACTTTAGTGATACCATAGCCATTGTCCGTTGTTAGGTTGTTACTGAGCCGGACCAAAAAAAAGCCGACCGCAAACATACGGAAAATGTTACCGGAAAAGGGCTCTGGGGTCAACACTCTCACGGGAAGACAAAGTGGATCTCAAGTATTCTTCAAAGGCATTTCAATTATGTTTTTTTCTCAACCATTTCCATCAGTATCCGAATCTCTCCGGCCCAGCGACTATCATCCGGCGTCTCCAGAATCATGGGCAGATTATTGAAACGCGGGTCATTCATGATCATCCGGAAAGGCTCCAACCCCAACGTGCCGTTTCCGATGGTCTCATGGCGGTCCACGCGGCTGCCCAAGTTCTTCTTTCCGTCGTTCAGGTGAAGCCCCTTGAGATACGAAAATCCAACCACCTCATCGAATGTTGAAAAGGTGGTTTCAAAGGCGTCTGGTGTTCTCAGGTCATATCCTGCCGAAAAGGTGTGGCAGGTATCAAGGCAGACCCCAACCCTTGATTGATCGTCCACACCTTCAATGATGGCCGCCAGATGTTCGAAACGGTGCCCCATGTTGGTGCCCTGACCGGCGGTGTTTTCTATGACCGCGGTCACGCCGCTGGTCTGTTCCAAAGCAAGATTGATGGATTCGGCGATACGGCCCAGACAGGTCTCTTCTGAAATCTTTTTGAGGTGACTGCCCGGATGAAAGTTCAAATACTTAAGCCCCAGTTGCTCGCAGCGGCGCATTTCATCAATGAAGGCATTTCTCGATTTTTCCAGCCCTTCGGGTTCAGGGTGCCCCAGATTGATCAGGTAGCTATCGTGGGGCAGGATTTGATCCGGTGTGTATACCGCCTCTTCGCAATTTTTCTGAAATTGGGTAATCGTGTTTTGCGTCAACGGTTTGGCCTTCCACTGCCGCTGGTTCTTCGTAAACAGGGCAAAGGCTGTTGCTCCGATTTTCTTTGCGTTCAACGGGGCGTTTTCCACACCACCGGCAGCGCTGACATGGGCTCCAATATATTTCAAGGTAAGGATTCCTTTGGTACGATGTTGCAGGTTTGTGTTGAATTATCAAAAACGACGACTGCGTCTCCACGATCCAACTGTCGGTGCACCATTGCCACATTTTCAGCCAACGAGCCTTTGGTATATCCCGAATCCGTACCGTCACGGGTAACGAATTCTTCGATAAGTCCGAAAAGCGCCTCAGGGCTGAGTTCTCTGTGGGGTATGATCAGCATCCGATCTTGATCAGGCATGATCCGTCACTTGGGGGATAGAAAAGATCGGTTGGATGACCTTTTCTTCAAACAATTCCGAGGTGTGTTGAACCGCGGTAATCAACCGGGCAACAAGAGCCGTATCCTTTCGCCCAGGTGAAGTTTCTACACTGGAACTCAGATCCACGGCTGCCGGTAAAGCGGCAGCAATAGCCTGAGCCACATTGTCCGGCGACAAACCACCGGCCAGCACCAACGGATAGCGGCACCCGAAGTTTCCGGCCGCCGACCAATCCCATGTTATGGCATTGCCGCCCGGCAGCGGC
Organism: Desulfosarcina sp.; assembly: GCA_030642405.1. Taxonomy (GTDB): domain Bacteria; phylum Desulfobacterota; class Desulfobacteria; order Desulfobacterales; family Desulfosarcinaceae; genus Desulfosarcina. The sequence goes on along the minus strand of DAOWNV010000182.1, from coordinate 3,262 downwards.
CCTTTGGAACACTCCACCAGAAATCCATCTGCAGCATAATTCTGCGCCTCTTCAAGTCCCGGCTCGCCATCCACAAAAAGTCCTTTGATCACATGAACGCCCTCAGCCTTCAATCGACTCACCATTTCCGGAGATTCCCGACCGTGAAGCTGAACCATGCTTAGTCCGCATCGGCGCACACGCAACATGATGAAATCGAAATCCTCATTGACGAATACGCCCACGGCAGCCACCTTTTGTGACAATGCGTCCACCACCTCCCAGGCCTGGTTGATGGAAACATTACGCGGGCTTTTCTCAAAAAAGACCAGCCCGATGGCGTCGGCCCCAGCCTGCATGCAACGGATTGCCTCATCCGGCCGCGTCAGTCCGCATATTTTCACCTGGGGGAAGGGTATTGAATCTATGGTATGGGAACTCATTTTCCAGCTGCCGTCAATGTTTGAATGAATCGTACCGGGTCCTCGGAGCGGACTATGCTTTCTCCCACCAAAAAGTTAAAAATGCCGGCCTTCAAATTTTTCCGGATATCTTCCACCCCGGTGATTCCGGAAGCGGCGACAGGAACTTGATCCGGGGTCAACCGGGATGCCAGATCCATAGCAATTTCGATATCCGTATCAAAAGTGCTAAGATTACGGTTGTTGATCCCTACCAATTGTGCATCGGTGTCTGCTACTATTCGGGCATCTTCGGGTGTATGGATTTCCACTAAGGCATCCATCCCCAGTTTACGGCACAATGTATAAAGCTGTACCAGCTTGTCCCTGGTGAGAATTCGAGCGATCAGTAAAATCGCGTCTGCACCGGCCACTGCAGCCTCGTATACCTGGTAACGGCTGACAATGAACTCTTTTCTCATCACCGGAAGATTGCAAGCAGTCCTTGCCGAAGTGAGGTCATTAAGACTACCTTTAAAAAAGTTGGCATCGGTAAGCACCGAGACCGCTGACGCCCCTCCTTGTTCATACTGATCAGCCGTTTTTGATGCATCCAGATCGGCGCAGATATCTCCTTTGGAGGGGGAGGCCCGCTTGACCTCGGCAATGATATTCACACCACTTGCCCCAGGTTTTCTAAGTGATTCATAAAAGGGTCTGAAGTCCGTCCTCTTTTCAGCAATCTCGGCCAATCGTTTTTCGGAGATGATGGCTCTGGCTTTTGAAATTTCCTGCTCTTTCTGTTTAACGATAATCGCTAATATATCTGTCGGCATAAAAAACTCTTCCAAAAAAATTCCAATCAATAAATACCAAACTCCAGCATACGCTCACCCGGGCTTCTATCCGTTTTCCTGTGTGTACGCCACCAGCTCATCCAACTTCTCCATAGCTGATCCACTGTCAATAGACTGCTCAGCCATGGCAATCCCCGCTTTCAAATCTTCCGCCTTCCGGCAAGCCACTAACGCTGCCGCCGTATTGAGAAGTACTACGTTCCGTTTTGCCCCTTTCTCACCTTCCAGAATCTTTCGCGTGATGGCTGCATTCTCTTTAGCATCGCCGCCGGTCATCTCATTCGGATTCGCATGTTGTCCGAAAAAGTGCTCGGGGTAGATGTCATAGGTTCGGATTTGGTCATCTTCTAATTGAGACACGCGGGTAGGCGCACATACGGAAATTTCATCCAGCCCGTCATGCCCATGAACCACGAACGCACTTTTTGTTCCAAGCAGGCGGAGCGCCTCGGCAAACATCTCCGTCAGCTGGGGGGCGTAAACCCCCAACAACTGGCAGTTGGCCCCGGCAGGATTGGTCAGTGGCCCCAGCATGTTGAAAATACTTCTCACTCCCAGCTCCATACGTGCTTTTGCAGCGTGGCGCATGGCACTGTGGTAAATCGGGGCAAAAAGGAAACCGATGCCGATCTCCTGAACAGCCTCCTCGACGATTTCCGGATTCGTATCCAGCTTAACCCCCAAGGTTTCGAGCACATCGGCGCTTCCGCATTTGGAAGAGACACTCCGGTTGCCGTGCTTGGCTACGGTGACCCCGCACCCTGCTACGACAAAAGCCGTGGTCGTCGAAATATTAAAGGTTTGTAGCCCGTCACCGCCCGTGCCACAGGTATCTACAACCGGTGAAGTGGAGACCTGGACTCTATGGGCCTTTTTTCGCATGGCCCGTGCCGCACCGGCCAGCTCCTCGAAAGTTTCTCCCTTTGTTGCAAGGGCGGCCATCATGGCCCCAACCTGAGCATCGGTTGTATTTCCATCGAAAACCTCGGACATCATCTCTGCCATCTGAGATTCAGTTAAATTAGTACGCTGGATAATGGCGGTCAGGTGATCCTTAAACATGGTTGTTGTTCTCCTTATATGAAAACGACTGGATTTTGGCTGGTTATTATTTTATCAGCTTTAAAAAATTTCGCAGCAGCCGCTTCCCCACCGGTGTCATAATGGATTCCGGGTGGAATTGGATCCCTTCGGTTATATGCTCCCGATGTCTGAGCCCCATAACTTCTCCATCGTCTGCGGTGGCGGTTACCTTCAGGCAATCGGGCAAACTATTTTCCTCCACCGACAGACTGTGATATCGCATAGCCTGAAACTCTTTTTTAATACCGGTAAAGACGCCTTTTCCATCAGCCGTAACGATGGATGTCTTGCCATGCATGAGCCGCTTGGCGGCAACGATAGTTCCTCCGAACGCCTCAGCAATGGATTGATGTCCCAGGCAGACGCCGAGAATTGGAATCGTTCCGGTGAATCGCTTGATCGTATCCAAAGAGACACCGGCAGAGGAGGGCCGACCAGGCCCTGGTGAAATAACAATGGCTTTGGGCGCCATGTCCCCAATATCTTTGACGGTAAGGGTATCGTTTCTTTTCACCTGCACCGCCTCACCGATCTGTTTGAGATACTGAACAAGATTATAAGTAAACGAGTCATAATTATCGATCATCAGAATCATCGTGTCACCTCCTCTGTCTGTTGGGTCAGTTCCAGAGCTCGCTGAATGGCCATGGCTTTGTTGACGGTTTCAATGCGCTCGGTTTCAGGATCTGAATCGGCGACAAGACCGGCTCCCGCCCTCACGGTCAGGGTCCCATTTTCAATACAGGCCGTACGTATGGTAATGGCCAGATCCATATTGCCGCTAAAAGAGATGTAGCCCACTGCACCACCGTAGGGTCCGCGAGGGCTCTTTTCCAACTGGTCTATGATTTCCATGGCCCTCACCTTGGGTGCACCGGAAAGCGTCCCAGCGGGGAAAGATGCGCGCAGCAAATCCCAGGCGTCGTACTCGTCCTCCAGATC
>DAOWNV010000309.1 GCA_030642405.1 Desulfosarcina sp. | reverse complement strand
CTTTATTTACTTTTCAGCCTTTGCCGGTTATATCCGCCAGCCGGTTATTTGCGGCGTTCGATTATCTTGACACAGGTGCGCGCGGCCCCAGCATTTGTAACAAGTGCCCATCCATAAATGGTTATTTTGCCCGATATCTGTGTTGCGCTCAAAATTTTATCATAGGAATATCAACTATATGCACCCCAAGGGCACTTCCTTCGGGGCGCCTCCGGTAAAATTTTTCGAGCTGTGCTGTTAGCTTTTTGATCATTTCATGTACGGACACTATATATTGCCCGGCCGGAAAAGACCCAACAAACAATAGATTGGAACCAAGACAAGGTCAATGATCGATGATCGATGCAAGTTACCATGAGTTACATACGAATTGGGAAAAATATTTCCATATTACCCACTTTTCTCTTTTGCATTTTGAGAAAAAAGAGGCGGTTTGATAGTCCATATTCCTATTTATTACTGGATGTTATGTCTAATTAAAAAAGTTGGTCCGATTTTTGATGTATTGCTGGTCGTTTAGCAACTTACTCAACTTTTAGGTGTGAAATGAGAATTAAAATTATCCTAACCCTTCTCCTGCTCATCTTTCTTGTCAGTCAATTTTCCATTACAGCCAAGGCGTACGATGGTTCTGAAGAAACAAGTCTAAAAGTATGGCTGGAAGAAGTTTTCAGTAACGGTCAGAACAAATTTTCAGCAAATGCCTCCACTATAGACGACCAAATATTGAGGTTTTACCAGCAAGTTGGCTATCGTCTTGTCTGGATCGATTCCAGGGGGCTCTCTTCCTACGGAAATATGCTGATCCGCACACTGGAATATACGTCTCAAGATGGTTTCATCATGAAAGAGACCCTTCCGACCGTTTCCCAGCCCCTGGTTGGAAATGTTTCAGTTCAAACGTCAGATGATCCATATGAACGTGAAGCCTACATTCGTTGGGATGTATGGCTGACTGCCAAAGCATTGGAATATAGTCATCAGGTTTGGAAGGGCCGGGTGGATCCGGAAAGACTAACAAAAAATTGGCTGGCCACTCGCCGGCCAATGGATCGTGATATCCCGACCGAATTGGCAAAAGCCGTAAGTGGAAACCAATTATCTCCCTTTTTCATGTCTCTCCATCCCAAACGTGAGGAATATGTTGCACTGCGAGAAGCTTTGCAAAGATATAAAGCCATCAAACAAAATGGTAGTTGGCAGCCCATCGAGGCAGGTACCACCTTGCGCATGGGGGATAGGGGGCCACGTGTCAAAATGCTAAAACAAAGACTTGAAAAAACAGGGGATCTTATCGACGCCGCAGCATCGGACGATGACATTTTTGACGCAAAAGTAGAAGATGCTGTAAAAAAGTTTCAACACCGACACGGGTTAAAAACAGACGGCTTTGTAGGCAAAAGAACGTTATCTGCACTGAATCTTTCGGTTGAAAAACGCATCACCTGCCTGAAACTCAACATGGAACGCTGGCGCTGGTTCCCGGACAACTTCGGAGAGCGCTATATCCTGGTAAACATTCCTGCTTTCGAACTGCATGTTGTTGACGGAAACAAACGCATCGACACATTACGCGTCATTGTGGGCAAAAGGTACCGGAAAACACCGATCATGTCCGAACAAATGACCTATCTGGAATTCAATCCTTACTGGAATATTCCAAGAAAAATTGCCCGAAAGGATATCCTCCCCCAGGTAAGAAAGGATCCTTTGTATTTGACCCGCAAAGGAATCCGGGTATTCGATGGGTGGGATCAACATGCAAACGAGTTAGCCCCTTCCAATATACCCTGGGAGAGCTTTGCACAAAATCATTTTCCCTACCGTCTCCGCCAGGATCCTTCTTCCGTCAATGCATTAGGACAGATAAAATTCATGTTTCCAAACCCTCACAGTATTTACATTCACGATACACCGAGCAAAACGCTTTTCAATCATCATGAGCGGGCCTTTTCTTCTGGGTGTGTACGGGTCGAAACGCCTGAAGTACTGGCACATCACCTGTTGAACGATCTTGGTTGGGACGATTCGCGAATTCAAGCCTGCATATCAAAGGGAAAAAGGAGGACTCTGGTCCTGGATAATCCGGTCCCCGTCCATCTTGTCTATTTCACAGCATGGGTGGATGCAGATGGTAATGTTAATTTCAGAAAGGATATTTACGAAAGGGACTCACAGCTTTTGATTGCTTTGACAAAGCAAAGGTCCGCCCCATTGTTTTGTGGCTATGAAGCTAAAAAAGAGCCAAGTCGGATACCGATGGTTTTACAATTCTTTGAAACCGATCTTGCGGCGATGGCACATCCGCTTAACAACGCCCAACCGCCGCACAGTACCAAAAGCATATCCAAGTCTTAGATCAAACCGATTCAACCGATTTGATTCCCGGAATCAGCTGCTTTATCGCCCGTTCAATACCGTTTTTCAGCGTCATCTGAGACATGGGACAACCGGCACAGGCTCCCTGAAGCCGGACCTTGACGACACCATCCTCCACGCTGACAAGTTCCACATCACCACCGTCTGCCTGAAGCATGGGCCTGATTTTATCAATGGCTGCTTCCACTTTTTCTTTCATTTTCTATTTTACGTTTTGCATAAAACCTTTTTTTAAAACGATCAAAGGTCCCCTCCAAAATAGCTTTACGCATGGATTTGACCAGATTGACATAGTAGTGAAGGTTATGAATGGTGTTGAGGCGGTAGGCCAGAATTTCCCTAGCCGTGTATAGGTGGCGTAGATAAGCCAGACTGTAGTTGCGGCAGGTGTAGCAGTCACATGATGGATCCACCGGGCTTTTTTCTTCCCGGAAACGGGCATTGCAGATATTGATGGTCCCTCGTTGTGTGAACAGCTGTCCGTTTCTGGCGTTTCGCGTGGGCATGACGCAATCGAACATGTCGGCGCCCAAATGCACCAGTTCCACAAGATCCTCCGGGGTTCCAACCCCCATAATGTAGCGAGGCCGATCATCCGGAAGCAAAGGCAAGGTGACAGCCGCCATTTCCATCATCAGTTCCTTGGGCTCACCCACACTCAGTCCGCCGATGGCGTAACCTGGAAAATCGATGTCAATGATCTCTTCGGCACTCCTCCGCCTTAAATCCGGGTACATCCCCCCCTGGACGATACCGAAAAGACTGTTTTGACAATCCGTCTGCTCCCGCCAAAAGGTTTTGCACCGAGCAGCCCAACGCGTCGTCAATTCAAGGGCCTCGATGGCCTGCTCGTGGGTAGCAGGATGTTCCAG
>DAOWNV010000322.1 GCA_030642405.1 Desulfosarcina sp. | reverse complement strand
ATGCAAGAAAAGAATTTGGTTAATAAAATGCTAATTTAAGAGGAGGATCATCGTAAAGAAACGCTGGGCAGGGGGTTTAACCGGAATATGCAAAGCACCGAAAGTAAGGGTCTCGGAAAAAATAAAATCCACAGAGATGGCGACGGATTTTTGTTCGTGTTCAAGGCGCGTCGATGGTTGCATACTGGTTGTATGTGGCCATCACGCAACGAAAGAACACGGGCAAAAAGACAAGTTAGATCGTGGATTTAATTTTTTCCGAGACCCTAAGTGGTGGATCGAAAAATTGTAGCAGCTGCATTGGTTGAGGAATAAAAGCCTGAAAATTGTTTGGGTGATTAGTATTAGCTCAGCCAATATATTTCAGGTTTTTTCCGTTATAGGACAATTTGAGAGGGCCAAGCCGTTCAGGCAAGGCCCTCTCTATTGGTTTTCTGACAGGATTGGCTGTGTGAAAGTATACGGAAAGCCTTCACACACTACTTTCCATAAACCACCATGTAGTTGCTGTGGTATTCACCAGATGCCCCCGGTCCGTAATTGCCCCCTAAATCGACACACTGCCCGGCATTAAACCATCTTCGGTATACCTTCATATAAGGCTGCGTTTCCAATGATGTTTTGATTTCATACTGCGAGCGCAATTCCCAACCGTTTAACCAATTTGGTATTGAAGATGACCGGCTGTCAAAAAGCACATACACCCACCAGCTGACCGGATTTGTTAAGCTCACATATCCACTGGCTGCGCTATTTTTTTTCTCGTTATTGGGCGTTTGAATTAACGTGCGCCCGAGCATCCAGTCTGGAACGCCATCCGTGATGGTGTAGTTGCGGTCGGTGTAATAATATGCCGCAACAGCCATCGTGGTTTTTTCAAACTTGCTATCCAGCGCACAGTCTCCATGGCTGTAAAACACGATGTAATTGCTGACCGTACCACCGGTAAACCCTGTCGCCTTGTTGGCACCAAAGTTTATGACATCACCTTTATCATAGTCTTGACTGTATATCTTCAGGGATGGTTGCGTTGACAAAGATGTTTCGAGAATGTCACCGGTGTCCAGAAAACCGTTCATCCAATTAGGTTCGCTGGTTGCCCGACTGTCGTAGGCCACATACACCGTGCCATCATAGGGCATCGTAAAGGTCAAGTAACCACTGGCATCGGTGCGATTCTTGTCGGCATTGGACGTTATTATCGCGTCCATATCGTCATACGACGAGGGCACACTGGTTAACTGATAGTCCCTGTCCGTATAATACTCGACGCCATCGGTAAGAGTTGTTTCCGCAAACCTTGAGTCTAAAACGCCGGTGGGAGGAACGGGATTGGGAACGGGATTGGGAACGGGAGTGGGAACGGGAGTGGGAACGGGAGTGGGAACGGGAGTGCTACCCGTCGTTCTAACGCTTTCCGCCGGCCCGATACCAGTTGGAAAATAGCTGCTATCCTTTGTCAATACAAATCGGTCCAACTCAAAACCATCTTCCCGTATGGCGACCATAATGGTATGTTCCCCGGCAGAAAGATCCAGATATAGCGCGTTTTTAATGCCGCAGTGTTGCTCAGCAGTCCGCCGATTGCCGGACCATTGCCATTTGTGCCAATCGCCGCACCACTGTGCCGCGGTTCCGGACAACGGCCATTTGCTATCGTAGCCGAAGTGGACGCCATTGTCTTCTGTACCGGTCCATATTGATCTCCCGCGAATATAATAACGTCCCGCCGAGTTGATGCGAACCCGGTAATTCATGCGGGGGGCATTACTTCCACTTTTGAAAAAATTAACGTTTTGCTGTAGGGGATCTGAATGGGTCACACGGGTATCCGGCAGGGCTTCAACATATTTTCCGTTTCCGGCCCCTGATGTGTGCGGGCCGTCCAGATCCGGTGTGGGTGATGATGAGGATCTGGGAAACACGTACCAGTTTCTAACACCAGTATTTGCTTTAGAGTGGTAATTTTCGGCTTCTATGACAAGTCGCCCATTGACTTCCTTGAAAGGATCAGCTGCCAGTGTGCTGGCTGCGCTGGCCAGAATGATACCCAAAATGGCAATCGGCAGAACAATGAAACGAGAATGGAACAGGGAAAAAAAATTCATGGTAGATCCTTCCTTATTCAGTACTTTGTGGGTTTTCCTGACAACCAAAAACAAATTAACATCGGCTACGGTCTGTCATCCTTGTTGTAGTTAAAATGGGAACATCATTTGAGATCAATGATACTTATGCAATTGATTTGCCATGTCATCAACGGTAATGGATACATGGAACCTACCATCTGATTTTGTTGACAATTAACTGTTAAAAAAAAAGTCGGGCAGGCTCACGCTTCGATCTATAAAATATCGGGTGAAATAATGGCGGCCATCGCGCGCAAAAATCGTAACCGAAAAAAGAGATTCTGAATGGTACGACAATTAGAGGTTTATTTGGCAATACTCATCGGCGAAGTACAATTTACCATATCATATCAAATAGTTTGTATCGTCGATAGTTGTTTTTTCACTATTCATAAACCATCTGTTGCAACTTTACCAGGATCCGGACTGAATTGAGTTGTCCATTTCAGCATTGGTCTTACCATCCCCGGAAAATTTTTGGCGTAATCCCCTCGAGCGGAATCTCCCCCTAAACTATCGATCACTTGAAAGGCCACGACGGAGCGTTCCATGAATTGGACCGTGTCTGGGTTAAGCGTCAAGAGATTACAAGTAACGAACATCATACCTTCGGCCAGTAGATTTCCAGGAATATGAACGCTGCTTATGAATTTTCCCTCCGGGCGGGGTTGCCGCCGCCAGGCGGGGTCTAAATCTACCGCTGTGAAGACACGCAGACCCTCTTCATTGTTAAAAGCAAACACCGGCAACAATACCGAACCACCTATGAGCACCTCATACTCCATCTCCACAGTAAAGGGACGCCGTATACCAATCGAGTCTGAAATCTTGCCGTCGACTGCCCGTATCCTGAT
>DAOWNV010000108.1 GCA_030642405.1 Desulfosarcina sp. | reverse complement strand
GAAAGGATGAAATGATGAGCAAAGTTATCATTACCGCAGCTATTACAGGCAGTATTCATACACCTTCCATGTCAGAGCATCTGCCCATAACCCCGGATGAAATTGCCGACGAAGCTATCCGTTCCTATGAGGCCGGCGCTGCAGTTGTCCATATACACGTAAGAGATCCAAAAAATGGCCGCCCCTCTTCAGACCCAGCATTATACCGCGAAGTTTTGTCCAAAATAAAGGATAAATCTGATCTGGTTATCTGTATTACAACCGGAGGTGGTCTAGGTCAGACGACGGATGAGCGGGTAGTGGGTGTAAAAAGCTTTCGACCGGAGCTTGCCTCTTTGAACGGTGGGTCAATAAATTTTGCACTTTTTCATGCTTTGGATAATTTGAAAAATTTCAAATATGACTGGGAACACGATTACCTGGCAATGACCGAGGATTTTATTTTCCCGAATACGTTTAAAACCCTGCGGGAATTTAGTCAAATTTTTGAAGAGTTAGGCACAAAGCCTGAGTTTGAAATTTACGATGTTGGAATGATAAACAATATAGCTTTTCTTGTAAAAAAAGGCTTGATTAAAAAACCTGTATACCTTCAGTTTGTTATGGGAATACTAGGCGGAATACCAGCAACCATCGAGAATCTACAATTTTTAAAAAATACTGCTGACAACCTGATTGGTGATTTCGAATGGTCGGTTTGTGCAGCTGGAAAAAACCAGTTTAAAATGTGTACAGCCGCATTGCTAATGGGCGGTAATGCAAGGGTGGGTTTAGAAGACAACCTATACCTGGAAAAAGGTGTTATGGCTAAAAGTAATGGTGAACAAGTTGAAAAAATCGTACGTATATCAAAAGAATTGGGGATTGAAACCGCCTCGCCTGATGACGCACGCAGTATCTTGCAGTTAAAAGGGCTCAAAAATGTAGACTTTTGATCAGGTTCCGGATGCGCCGATTAAAAAAGTATTACGAGAATATCCCTGATTTTTAATACTAACAACACCTGATTGCACCGGTGCCGGGAATGAAGCTGCACAGCCCTGGACCCGTTGCTCTGAAGCTGTCCGGCAGCTTTCAGGGCAACGGGTCTATATAGGCGATACGATCACGGCTACTGCTCATATTTTCCGAAAAAGCTTTAAGGATTGGGTAATTTATCAAATTCACAATCTTTGATCTATGCTCCTGGTATTGGGATCAACGTTTCGCAATAGCTGCTTGCCTCATCAGATATATAAGAACGTATTTCAAGGGACTCTGAACCTCTGGTAACGCCAACGCCACTTTTTCCAGGAAAATCGTTGCACCGTTTCTATATGCTTGTTCCAACAGGTCCTTATCCGGCTTCAAGGTATAACAGGCGATAGGTAAATCCGGAAATTCATTCCTTATGGCCGCAATGGCCGATAGTGAGATATCCGCGCCTCTGTTTCGATCTTTGAATTTAACGGATGCTTGTGCCGGCCAGAATAGATCGATCAGTATGATATCCGGTTTTTCCTGCTCGATTATTTCCCGCCAGGCGTCAATGTCGCCTGTTTTGACAAGATCAAAAATAACTCCGGATCGATCATCCGATTCGGAAAGCCCTTTTTCCACTGCAGCAACCCAATTGTCGTCCCAAACCAGCTGGTCCTGCGGCAATTCATCTCTAAATAGCTTGCTGAAAATATCATCGAAAAATAGAACTTTTACTTTCATTATTAACCCTTTTTACTGTCTTGAATGGTTGGAAAGATTAATAGTGTTTGATAAGGATCCCGTGTTATATTGATACTTCCTCGCAAACGCTCCATTTCTTCCTTGATTTGAATGCTGCCGTACCCGGAGACTGTTTTATATCCCATACCGTTATCCTTGAACATTACCTCTATGAAAGAGTCTTTTTCCCGTATGGTGATTTCAATCCTTCCGATTGTAGACGATTCCTTTTCGATTCTTCTTTTAATCGCCCGGACACTGTTGGAAAAAAGGTTTTCAAAGATGGTTTCTAATTGTTCGTCGCTGGCCATGATTTTACATCCGGAGGCCAAGTCTCCGTTTTCCAAACGATATTCAATGGTAATCCATGGCAATTTGGGCTCATGGCGTTCAACAAGTACCCTTATCCACTTGATGATGTCAATGGTTTTGTCTCTCCATCTGAGCACCCGGCCCTGATCATGCAATTCGGATAAAAGGTCCTCCATCCCATTGAGCGCACTGATCATCTGGGGATCGGCCAACAACTCCGGTGCCTTTTTGACGAGGATTCCTTTTATTGCGCCTAAACAGTAAAATCCCGGATTGTGAATTTTCAAGCTGATGTCGGAAAGAAAATTGATCAGTCTTTCATTTAAAAGGAAGGATTTCAAAAGTGAATTATAAACGGTGAGAAAAGGGTTCATATGCAGATACTTCCAGAAGCCTTTGTGACTGGATCCTAAAATAACAATTCCCAGTTCCTGTCCAAGTATATGCAAGGGGTATATCACGTAAGATTCTACCGAATTCAAACACGCCTGAACAAAATCCCGATCTTCTCTTTGAAGTCCGGGCATTGTTTCAATTCTGTCATAAAAATCATCCATGCGACTATCTCCAGCCTCCCCTTCCACGGGAAAAATCGAATCGAAACCATCTCTTAAACTACTACCGCTCGATGGCATGAAGTTGCTTAGCAACACCTCCCTAACAACGCCGCCCTGGGTAGCGACCAGGCGGAAGCTGGATTCGTGTATGCTGCCGGTTTTAAATAAAACCATTGTAACATCCGCAGCAGAGTGTCTGGTGTAGGGTTCCACGACCTCACGATGATCGATGGGGTTGTTGGAGGCTATTAAGCGCGCCATTTTCAGCAGCTTGTCATGGGCCATGTTGACGGTGATCCGATCTCTTACGTCAATGACATAATCCATGACCAAAGAGCCATACCTGCTGGAAAACTTCTCCAGCATCTTCTTGTCATCAATACTAAATGGTTTCTTGTTGCGATAACGGCTAAGTTCAATAGAACAGAAAACCTCACTTCCCCGTTTAATTGGCAGGATGATAATGCTGGCGACGGGTTTTTTAATGTCCTGGAGGTAATGACGATCCATAGACTCGGCAATTTCAAGAAAAGGGTTGCCCCCCTCCATTTCACCTTCAGCCCAGATGTCTTGAATTAAAATGCTCTCACCGGTTTCCAATACCCGGCCGGTGAATCCCTTATTTGGCTCGAGAGGCTTGAGATGAACTTCCTTTTTAAGCCATGGACGTCCATCTTTTAAAACATATAATTTTTCTCCCATCCCTCCTTTGGGCAAAAGAGTGATCTGACCGATATCAGCATGAACGAGGGCAGTCAGGGCCTTCATTACTTCCATCAAAATCGAATCAACCGCTGTGTCGCCGCCTGAAATAGCGATGATCGGCAATTTTTCCAGAATAGTTTCGGCGGCAATCGTATGATTGATCATCGGTCTATTCCAATCCGGTTAAATTTCATGTTGAATGAATCTCCCAGCCTCACGCGGACAGGGTATCAGACCCAATGCATCGCAATAAATGAGGACCGCCGGAAATAATGACCCATAATTAACGATATTATACTCCCTGCCCCATGTCAACGATGGGTCGCACATCGGTGATTTCAAATGTCACCAGATGTTTCAGCATCTCCGCAGCTTTGCCGACCTTTTCTTTGACACCGGCCTTTATCCGCTCAAAGGTGTCGCCGCTATCCTCTACGCCCTTAACCTTAAGATAGATACGGTATCCTTCAGTTTGCATCCCCTTTTTTCCCGGCAGCGTCACAAGCAGCGCAGCATTGGGATTCTCCTTGAGGTTGGCGTGAGTTCTGTTGTCTCCCAGCATCAGCATCACCGTTGAATCGTCTGCGGGGATAAACGAACCGAACATGGCTATATTATTCTTGCCATTCGTGTTTGACGTGCTCAAGACATTGGTTTTATCAGGGGATGCCAGACAAGATTTTACGCCATCGCTTAAAGTAAACATTTCGTTCTCCTTTTCTAATTGGATTCAATCAAGTAACCAGCACTTCTTATTTGCTAATGCTCTGAATAACAAACGATTTTCGACGGCCCCGAAACCGAACAAATAAAAGGGGAAGCTCTTGCCGTTGTTCACCAGGAGATAAACTCCGGAGCGTTTTGCCGCATGCAACCCTTGGAGAAGAGTAGATCTCCGGGCGAACAAATAGCAGGAGTGAACAGTTAGACCCCCTGTCCCATGTCAATAATAGGTCTTGCATCGACGATATCGAAGATCACCAGATGAGCATCCTGATCTTTTCGCGCTTCCGTGTTCTCCTCCAATGTCTTGTTGAATCCAGCCTCCCAGGTCTGCTCTCCTTTATCTGATCGTTTATGGAGGTAAATGGGATTTCTCGACAATTCGATTCTATTAACTTTCAGATAGAGCCGACACCCCAGCGCCTTGCTCGGTTTTTCACCGGGTATAAGAACGAGGATGGAAGCCTTGGGATTTTCTTTCAGGTTGGCGTAGGAACGGGTGGCGTCCCGAATAACCAGGGAAATCGTGTGCTCTTCGGTCAACTTCGGCGAACCAAAGATGGCAACATTGGGCGCATTGGTCTTGTCTGCCGTGGTCAAAATATTGATTCTTTTGGGGTTTTTCAAATCTCCCATTACTTTTTCACTTACCTTCATACTCACCTCTCTCTTGTTTTAATTAATATTTTTGAAAGCTCTAACTCTCCGCACAAATCGTCGTCTTCAAACGGAAAAAACTTTTATTTTCACCTCCTTTTCTTGAATTTAGGATGAGAGGGCAGGACCAATAGCGTTTGCCCACCTCTTTGGAACGTCTGAGCATGAAAAAGCTCATCATTGTTTGTAAAGACACGAATCCTGTGACGAAGAAACTACATGGAACAACAAAAAACACAAATTATTCAAATAATCTCTTAGATGATGAATAAGCTAATAGTATGCCATTTAATTAGTTATATATTTTTAATGTGTTTAGTTCATTATTAATAGTCTTTCTATTGCTTATAAAAATAATACCTTGATATTATGAAACAATTTTAGAGGGCAGGAAGATACGCCTGTGAAGGCCGGCGTGAAAATCGGATTGGTAGCCTGAAAACAGGCACACGTTTAAGACATTTTGGCTGAATAAAAGCAGTTTTGTCTTTTTCTTTGCCGTTAATGGGAGGTATTTTTTTCTTCAAGAAAAGCTGTAAACTGAACCCGGTATCCTCGCCATCTGCATCTGATCTATCGATGGCATAAACATTGCGTCACATTGCGTCAAATGCAGATAATAATATTTAATCGAGGAGGAAACATGGCGGTTATAATCAGAATTCCAGGGTCACTTAAACACTGGCTCGATGGGAAAACGGAATTATCTTGTCAGGGAAAATGCGTTTTCGATTGCATTGAAGACCTGAACGAAAACTTTCCCAGTCTCAAATCACACCTGTTTGACGAAAATGGCAACATATCCGATATATTGATTTTTCTTAATGGAGACAATCTTCGAAATCTTGATGGACTACAAACAACTGTCAACGATGGGGATGAAATCAGTATGATCCCACTGGTCGCAGGTGGATAATCACAATCTTTTTAAAAAAAGGTAAGGCGATTATACAAGATAATCCGGAATCAAAGTTTGTCTTTGTTCATTTAATGGACCACCCTTTCGTGTTACAGGGATGGGAAAAATAAAGCGCCGGAAGGCTTTTAAAATGAAAAAGAAAAATCATTCGGGTTTCGACCCGAACCTGCATTCGATCGAGTATTTGAGACTTCTGTCCCACGCCTTCGATCAGATGGACACGATGGCCGGCATTACCGATATAGATGGAAGGGTAGTCTTCGCCAACCGATCTGCGCAGCAACATATCGGGACCACAATGGATCGTGTGAAGGGCGTATACTTCAGAGATTCGCCATGGCGCAACCAGTCCCGAAAAGCCAGGAAGATAGCGGACCAATTGATGGCGAAAGCGATGTCCGGCGAAACTGCACTGGTGGAAGATTCCATAATCAATCCTGACGGTAACGAGGTCCAGGTTCTGTTCTCCATATCACCCATTAGAGATAAATATGACAATATTATCGGTCTTTTGCCGGAAGGGAAGATAATAACAGACATCAAAGATCTCGAATCTAAATTGAGAAAAGAGAAAAAAGAAATTCAACAATGGATCGACTCTATGAGTGGTTATATCGCCAAAAGCGATCCGAATGGAAAAATCATCAACTGTAACAGGTCTTTCATGCGCGCCTTCGATACCTGTTTCGAAGAGGTTGACGGTGCTTATATTTGCGATCTTGCCCAAGTCGGAAGCCCCGGCGGCGAATCGCCCTTGCTAAGGCCTGCTATTTTAGGGGCCAAAGGCGGCCGGAAATGCAATCTTGAGGTCAAACTCCAACTTCAACATACATCCGATCCTGGAACCTACTTGTTCAATGCCAGCCCCATCAAGGATTCGAACGGGCGAATTTCCTTTCTTTCACTGGAAATCACCGACATATCCGGGCAGGTACAGTTGAGAGAGCAACTCTTAAACAAGGAGAAAAGATATGCCCTCCGGCTGGAACAGGAAGTATCCAAAATAAAAAAGTATCTGGAAAAGACGGAACGGTTCAACAGGAACCTTGTCGAATCCGTCCCCATTGGCGTTCTCTACCTGAACCATATGGACCGGGTCGTATATGCAAACCCTAAGATGAAACAAAATTTCCGGTCGATCGGAATTCCAAAGGCGGAAATAGTCGGAAAAACGATTGAGGATCTCGGTCTACGGCCCGCCAATAACTTTTGGCAAATCGACCGAACGATAAACCCCGGCAAGCATATCTATGGGCAAAAAAATATGGTTTTGCTAAAAAACGGTGACCCGCGTTTTTGTCTGGAGGTTCTGTCCGGCCCCTTGATCACACCGGATCGAGATATCACGGGTACCGTCATGACCGTCAACGACATCACCAAACGCGTTCGCCTTGAAACCGAACTCCTGACGACACGGATCCAGGCGGAAAAAATGAGCTCCATGGGACTTCTTATTTCCGGCGTGGCCCATGAACTGAATAATCCGCTTACCAGCATCCTCGGGTGTGCGGAATTTCTTGCAAACTCCGACAATCTGGATGCCAACGCTGCTGAGGCGGCACAAATCATACTGAAGGATGCTATCCGGGCAAGTCGGATCGTAAAAAATCTTCTTGCCGCCTCATACAAGAACAACATGGACGAAAGACTGGTGAATGTTAACGAGATCATCGACGAATTGATCGGAATCCGTTTTCACGAGTTAAAACAAGCCGGTGTTCGTTCGATATTAAAATTGTGTCGGGATATCGATCCCGTGTTAGCGGACCCGACCCAGATTCAGCAGGTAGTCGATAATATGATTCGGAATTCGATAGACGCCATCACCGAATCCGGAACCGGCGACCGAATAACAATACAGACACAGATGCGAGACAAATGGATTGTCATCACCTTCGAGGATAACGGACCGGGTGTCGACAAAAGACATAGGCAAAAAATATTTGACCCGTTTTTTACCACCAAGAAGGTGGGAAAAGGGACAGGCCTGGGGCTTTCGGTTGTCTACGGTATCATCGAAAGGCATGGAGGATCGGTGTTATACAATGAAAATCTCGGTTCCGGCGCACAGTTTATTGTCCGGTTGCCGGTGGCGTCGCTGGCTTCTTCTTTCCAGGATCCAACCGCGATTGCCCTGTCGTGGAAACCAGCGTCCCTGTTGATGGCGGATGGAGAACGGAATCTTCGATACGCATTAAAAAAGTATCTCACCCGGCTTGGATGCGAGGTGCAGACGGCCTCCAACGGTCGCGCAGCGCTGAACCTGGCGATGGCAAAAGACTATGATATGCTCATGGTCTCCACCAGCTTACCGATCATAAACGGCTTTGACTTTTATGAGAAAATCAAGGAGCTACGACCCGAACTATTAAACCGAATCATTTTTATCAACGACGATTCGGCGGGTTGCACCGATGTAGCTTGTTTGTCCCGCGACACCCTCATGTTGCGAAAACCCTTTGGTAATAACGATATTATAGAGCTTTTCAATCAATTCCATAAGACAATTTTGGTTTGAGGCTGAAAGGGATCCTGGTCCAATGAAACTCAACGTGCTGGTAATCGATGATGAAGAAACGGTCCTGCGTACATTTAAATTGCGTCTGACCGAATGGGGCCATAACGTATTTATGGCATCCAGTGGAGCCTCGGGTCTGGAAATCCTATCCAGGGAGAAGATCCATGTGACCTTAACGGATTTGAAAATGCCGGAAATGAGCGGCCAGGAGGT
>DAOWNV010000145.1 GCA_030642405.1 Desulfosarcina sp. | reverse complement strand
GTTGGACATGAAACGGTTCGTCGCTGTTCTCGGATATAAGGGGGTAGGCTATACCGCTGCCTTTGAGGATCTGGCCGACCTTGAACGCCCCTGTCTTGTGCCCATAAAGATATTTGGATACCGTCATTTCGCCGTATTCCGCGGCATCTACAAGGATCATGTTTTCCTGGCGGACCCATGGCGGGGTAACATCAGTTTCACCAAGGGCGCGTTTCTTGAAAAATGGTATCAAAACGTGATCTTCGTTGTTTATCCGGAAGGCGCCGGTGAGATTTCCCTTCTGGCCTTGCAAGAGAAAGACCTGCGTTTCATCGATGAAGACGACGCCAGGAAAATTATCTTCGATCCGGCGTTGACTGTTAAACCGCCGGTGGATCGCTGGATCGACGACCTTCCACAAGTTCACGAGGTATACAGGAGATAACAGCGACTTCCCGTCGTCGGGATCCATAGAATGCGCTGGTTTTTTTATTTACAGGAAATATCCATGATCCAAAAAATGATCGCTATTTTTCTTTTGTTCGCATTTTTATCCACGTCAACAACAAGTTTCGCCCAGGACAAGGATACCACTGCCCAGCCACTACCGGAAGCGGCCGCATCCGATGATAGGGAGCAACAGCATCCGGACAACCCCGCTCCCATTTTGTCCCCCCCCCTTCCAGGTACGGACCAGCAGAAAACGTATCCGCGCAGCGGCGAACTGTGGGAAACAATGCAGTCCCTGCAACAGGAGGTAACGCGGCTTCGGGAGCAGCAGGAGGCAAGGCGCAGCCTTGAGATCACCGATGATGAGAAAAAACCCAGGAGAAGGAAATCCTGGATGCCGCCGGACGTGTATACACGACCATGAAGAAAAAGACACTGGGGCTGGAATACAATTTCAACTACCAGTACTACTCCTACGACATCATCAAACAGGCGACGGAAGTGGAACCCCACGCCAACCATAACCTCACCAATTCCGCGTACATAGAGTACGCATTTTTTGACAACCTGACATGGAACCTGAACCTGCCCTTTTCCTACAAATGGGACAAAACTGGAACCGAGCAATCCATCAGTACGACGGAGCTTGGCGACATATCCACTGGATTCCAGTATCAACCCCTGCGCATCAAAGACAACTGGCCGGCAATTATCTTGCTGGGACGGGTCAGCTTTCCCACGGGGCGGAGCCCCTATGAAATCGACGTCGACAATGACCTGGCGACGGGAAACGGATATTACTCGGCTTTCGGGGGCTTGTCCGTCAGCAAGACCATTGATCCGGTCATCACGTTCGGAAATATCGGTTATACGCACAACTTCAATGAGAAGGGTCTTTCCCAGGAGCGCCACCGGCTGCAATTAACGGGAGTATACCCGGGTGATTCAATCGGCGGCACCGTCGGAATGGGGTTTGCCCTCTCCTATAACGTCTCCATGAACTTCAGCTACCAGTATACCTACCGGATGAATACCCAGTATACCTGGCGGGAAATCCCGAAAACCAACAGCAGCGCTCGGACTTCTTCCCTTTTTTATATCGGCACCGGCTTACGTTTTTCCCAAAAGTACTCGCTAAACATAAAAATCGGTATCGGTCTCACGGACGAGGACCCGGATTTCGTAGTCGGCTTCCGCATCCCTTTCGAGTTTTCGTTTAGCAAGTAGATGGAGATGGAGGCCCAGCACATGACGACCGCGATCGATACCAGGTATCCCATCGTCCTTATGATCGCATTCGTCTTAATGATGCTGCCGGGCAGTGTCCTTGCGGCCTTCCACGAACAACTGGCCGTAGACACTGTTGCCGTCTCCCTGGCCAACGCAGTGACCGCCCACCCACCCGGTCACATGGCCATTCACTACAACCCGGCCGGACTCATCAAACTACCGGACGGGAAATACTTTTCCGCAGGTCTAACGGCGGTTCCCATCTTAGAAGCAACCTCCGCCTTCTCCCAGGACCCTGATTTTGAGGGTTTTATGGGCACCTACAGGGAAGACATCGAGGTGGACGGCAAGAGCGGGACCAGCACCAGCGGACAAATGTTCCTGCCGGTATATGACGACACCATCGATTTTCTCGCGGCGCCGAATTACGGTCTATCTTACCGAAAACCCGGGTCCAGGTGGACCTTCGCCATGGGTGGGTATGTCCCCTTCGGCATCGGTCTTACCCACGGGGACGCAGGCGACCCGTCCGTATTCGGAGGGAAGACCATTTACCAGCAACACCTGGTCTATTTTGCACCGGCCCTGAGCTACCAGGCGACACCCACCTTATCCGTGGGGGTGACCTTCGGCCTGGGCCATTCAGCGATGGGAGCCGAACTGGAGATGCGCGCCCCCAACGAAATGGTCGCTTTGACCAAACTCCTGGGCGATGTAACACAAGGGCTTGAGATCCCCGTTCTCTCCGAGCTGACCCTGCCCCCACCGTGGTTTGGCGGCGGTATCGGTCCCTTCAACCGGGTTGCGTCTTTAGAACTCGACATGGCTGATAACTTCAGCCCCAACTTCAATGTCGGATTTCTTTGGGAGCCGTTGAAATGGCTTTCCCTGGGCACCTGCTACCAGAGCGCCATCAAGACCCGGCAAAGTGGTCGGTACACGTTCGATTACTCGGATGAGTGGAAGAATCTAATGACATGGCTGGGCTCTTCACCGACGCTGTTCATCGCATCGAACGTGCTGGACCTTCCCACCAGCGCGGTAAGCCGGCAGTCGGGCAAGGTTACCAGCGAGGTGGAGTATCCCCAGCGTGCCCAGTTCGGCATCAAACTCAAGCCGTTTCAACATATGCGATTTATGGTCGATCTGAATTGGATCGACTGGTCAGCATTCAAACAGGACGTCTTCGTTTTCGACCAGGATATTCAGGTGTTCAAAGTTGTCAAGCTGTTAGGGTACACCGGCGGCAATAATACTCTGATGCTGGAAAGAAACTGGAAAGATACCTGGCACTGGAGTTTCGGACTGGAGCTTGATGCTCTTGACTGGCTCACCTTGAGATGCGGGTACGAATACCGACCCACTTCCGTACCAGACTCCAATTACGATCTCATATACCCTTTGCCGGATTTGAGAAATTACGGTGCCGGATTCGGTATCGGGTTCGACAATGGCGTCGTCCTCGATTTTGCCGGCGCATACCTTCTCAACAAAAACATTAAGATCCCCAGCGAAACAAGCAGCAACATGAACTCCACCGATTTCACCAAGCCTGTCTACAATCCCTACGCCGGCATGAACTACGAACAAAAAACCGAAGCCTACATCTTGTCCTTTAAAATTTCCATGCCTACCCAGGTCATATCCGACATGTTCAAACGAATCTTCTGATCTTTCCCGAAAAAACCACGTTGCACTCATTTTCTTACCCCGATTCTTTTCCTCCTGATAATTTTTTCGGCCGTGATCAAGTATCTGCGCACATCAACCGATACCCAGGATATGACCACTCTATCTAAAGGAAAGGTGGTCGTTTTGTTCTTTGACATGTTGTCGGGAAAGCATACGACTTCGTATGACTGGTTCCGTATCGCATAAATGGCACGCCAAACCACGGGTAACTGTGGGACGGAAAGCCACGGATCTGAATCCAACCAACGGCGGCGGCACTTGGCCGATGAAGGCCTCAAGTGCGCTTGCATCATCATCATCATCATCATCATCATCCGCCGTTTTGATTCAGACAGCCGGGTTGCCTCCTGCGCCACCTCCCGGGTAACCGGGATTCGGAAAGCCACGGGTCCCAACCGACCGGAATTGCAACGAACATTAATGGAAAAACGCCGTTATGTTCGTTTACCGGTCGCGGGATAGCCGAGCTGCCTGCGTGTAATAAACGCAAAAAAGGAGTGTTCATGAACCTACGTGTTGTTTCTCTTATCGTACTGGCAATCGCCATATTGTGCCTGCCGATTCACAGTTCTGCAAAAATGACGGCCCTGACAGCCGTGGAAATGGATCGAATCTCTGCGCAAAAGGGCATTGCTACCCTTGCGGGAGCTCTTGCTGTGCCACAATTCCCGGTCTCTTCTGAAATCTTCGGACCCCAGGCCGGGGCAATCATCTTCGGCGACGTCGCCAACGGTCGGGACGTAACGTCCCCATACGTTTCGCCGATGTTTACCGTTCCCATTTCCATGGACCGCCACTTTACCGGAACAAAAGCCGATTCGATTGCTCTGCAAGGCTATGCGCTTGCAGCGTGTACGGCCGGCCTGGTAAACCCTCTTTTCGGCGGTTTGTTCGGTCTGGGGCTGGTGCCCGGTGCTTTTGACGTAACTGTCGGGGACATCTCAGTACAAATGACCGGAAACATAGATTTGATTTTTCATCCATAGCCCATTCATGCAACCAAAGAGCCCTTTTCCCGGCAGCATCTTCTTTCTCCTTTTACAATCATACCAGACATAACTACAACCATTTAGGCCGTTTTGTCCGTTTGGGACCTTCATTTTCCCATCCCCCTGCACTGCTTTTTTCATTTCGGACCTTCTATTCGAACCGTAAAGATTTATCTTTGGACGTCTAAAATGACACTCACCCAAATCTTGGACAAATAAGTTACTTGTGTTCCAAAGCTTGTTTCTCGGTTGTGGCGTAATATTTGCTGTCACATAAATTGCGAGGTACCGGGACGTTTCGATGACGGACACTTGCACATGAATATTCGCGATTAAAAAAAAGGAACCGACAAACATGGAATGGAATATAGGAAAAATAATCAGCAAAAGAGCCCAATTGACGCCGGAAAAAGTAGCATTCACCTACGAAGACAATCCAATTTCATACGGGCACCTGAACAAGGAGACGAATCGGACAGCCGATTATTTTCAATCGATCGGGTTGAAAAAAGGAGACCGTATTTCCGTGGACCTGTTGAATTGTCCGGAATTTCTGGCCATATACTTCGCAGCGTCCAAACTCGGTCTTATATTCATCCCCTTGAATTGCAGAATGGTATCCGGGGAACTGGAGTACCAACTCAATAATTGCGGGTCGCGTTTGCTGATTTTCAACGACGTCTTTTCAAAGTTGATCGATCCCATCCGCAGTTCGGTTAAAGTAGACTCGGATAAATTCATATGCCTTCAAAGCGGCACCACTGAGGACTTCGCCTGTCCCGAATGGGCGGTGGATTTCAAAGATGCCGTCGACGGCCGGACCACGACGGAACCCACAGCTTCCGAACCGATCAATCTGGACGACCCATTAGTCATCATCTATACTTCGGGTGTGACAGGGCAGCCCAAGGGGGCGGTTCTTTCCCACGCTCAGACCTTTTTCAAATGTTTCCAGATAATGATGTATACCGACATGAGGGAAGATGATGTTTTTCTCTCCCAGCTCCCTCTTTTTCACTCCGGTGGTCTTTTCATCGTCGCGTCCCCGGTTCTGTGTCGCGGTGCTTCCTTTATCATGCGCAAGAGTTTTGAACCCGAACAATTCGCCGGCGATATCAATAAATATAGACCAACGGTGATATTTGCGCTGACCACCATGTGGCGCTTCATTTTGAAAGCTGATGCACTTGATAAGGTAGATGTCAGCTGTGTCCGGATCGTCCTCGGTGGAGGAGAAAGAACACCATCCAGTTTGCTTCGTGATCTGGAAAGTTACGGGCTTAACATGCAGCAGGGGTTCGGGCAAACTGAAAATTCGGCTATGATGATCTTACCCAAACAGGACATCCTTCGCAAGGAGGGCTCAATTGGTTTACCTGGTTTCTTCACAGATATCTGGATTGAAGACGATGCCGGCAACAAACTTCCACCTGGTGAAGTCGGTGAAATTGTAGCGCAAGGTCCCACGGTTATGTCAGGATACTGGAACATGCCGGAAAAAACTGCAGAAACCATCGTTGATGATAGGCTTTTTACCGGAGATCTCGGATACATGGACGAAGAAGGCTACTTCTATATTGTCGACAGGGCCAAGGACATGTACCGGAGCGGTGGTGAAAATGTCTATCCGGCAGAGATAGAAAAGGTTTTAGTAAATCACCCTGATATAGAAAACGCCGTGATTATCGGAATACCGGATGAGACGTGGGGTGAAACCGGCAAAGCATTCGTTGTTCCGGAAAAGGGTAAAACGATAACGATCGAAATGATTCGCAAATTTCTGTCAGGAAAAGTTGCAAAATATAAGTTCCCTTCTGTTATAGAAATCGTGAGTTCGCTTCCCATGACGGCCACAGGCAAGATAAAAAAATCCGACCTTAAAGAGCAGTATCTCACGAATTAAGCAAAAAAATCAAAAAGGCAGTTAAGTAAATGGATAAAGAAAAAATAAAATCGGCAAAGAAAAAATGGCAGGATACGGTGGTTTCCGCTCAACTGAAGAGATACGGATTGGACCGCTCCGCCACCCGTTTTTTTACCCCCGACGACCTCAATGGCTTCGATTTCGAGGAAAAAGTCGGATTTCCCGGGCAGTATCCTTTTACTGCCGGCAACACCACCCTTCCACGTTGGCAGGCCTTTGCGTCCAAGCTAGCCAAGGCTTCCGCACGGCATGAATGGGGGGATAGCAGTGCTGGGAAGTACGCCGGATTCGGCACTTCGGAGGACTACCGGGACTACCTGATTCGCATGCACGCCATGGGAAGAAAAGGCGCTCCAAACATGGCCATGGACCTTCCCACACAATGCGGATACGACTCCGACGATACCTGGTCTGAGAGCGAGGTGGGACGCGTGGGGGTAGCCATTGACTCGCTGCGGGACTTTGAGGTAATATACGAACCGTATACCGGGGATATTGAGCTTGACAAAATCGCCTCGAATTTTACTATCAACGCTCCCGCTCCCGTGATTATCGCCATGTATGCCGCCTTGGCCGAACAGCGCGGTATTCCTTTGAATAAACTTAGGGGTACGCCGCAAAACGATATCCTTAAAGAGTTCGTGGGGCGCGGACTCTATATCTACCCGCCTGGTCCTTCCCTTCGACTCTTTCGCGACACCCTCGCCTTTTGTACTAAGAACATGCCCCATTTTAACATCACCAGCATCGGTGGGTACCATATGCGCGAAGCAGGCGCCACCCGAAGGCAGGATCTTGCCTTCAGCATGGCCATCGGTGCAGCCTACCTACAGTCTGGAATCGATGCTGGGTTGGACATCGATTCTTTCGC
>DAOWNV010000288.1 GCA_030642405.1 Desulfosarcina sp. | reverse complement strand
GCCGTCATGGCTGCCGGCAATATCGTCCAGACAGTGGAGGTGGAAAAGGATGTAGATGCGGCCTGGTCCCATTTGGAGCCTTGCGTAAGATCGGTATTAGGGGATCTTGATGCCATGCGGCGAGTCGAGGGGGATCATTTGACCGGGGATTTTAAACAGCGGCTGGATACCATACAGGGTATGTTGGAGCAAATCGAGGATCAGGCTTCCGGTCTGCCGGAATTGTATCGACAGCGGCTGATGGATCGCATTGATGTGTTGACCCATGGTGTTGTCGACATCGATCCGGTTCGAATTGCGCAGGAAGCGGCCCTTTTGGCGGACCGGAGCGATATTTCGGAAGAGATTGTCAGGGTCAAAAGTCATATCCGGCAGTTCAGGTCGTTGATGGAAGATGAAACGCCGGCCGGAAGGCCATTGAATTTCCTTTTGCAAGAGTTCAACAGGGAGTTTAATACTATGGGATCGAAATCGGGAAAAGCTGATATGTCCCATTTGATCGTGACGGTTAAATCGGAGTTGGAGAAAATACGAGAACAGGTTCAGAATGTAGAGTGATCCCCATGGAAAAAAAACTGCTGAACATCGGCTTCGGGAATATGGTCGTAGCGGATCGGGTCGTTGCTATCATCTCGCCTAATTCTTCACCCATGAGGCGATTGAAAGACGATGCCCGTAATGAACGGCACTTGTTGGATGCCACCCAGGGCCGCCGCACAAGGTCATTTGTTGTTTTGGACAGCAACCATATTGTTTTGTCTGCTATTCAGTATGAGACATTGTCCCAGCGATTCGAAGACCTTTCAAATAATAAGTAATGTCCCGTGATAGATTCTTTAACAAAGAACAAAGATAAGGGGAGACGGACGGGGCACCTGTTTGTGGTCTCAGCCCCCTCCGGTGCCGGGAAAACGACCTTATGTGATGCAGTAAGAAAACACCTCCCCCAGCTGGTCTACTCGGTGAGTTCCACCACTCGTTCCCCCAGGGAAGGAGAGCGGGAGGGGATCGATTACTTTTTTGTCACCGTAGAGGCGTTTGAAAAGGGGATCAATGCCGGTCAATGGGTGGAATGGGCAAAGGTTTACGATAACTACTACGGAACATCCGTCTGGTTCATTGAAGATCAGCTCAAAGAAGGCCGGGACGTATTGCTGGATATCGATGTTCAAGGGGCCGGGCAGATTGTTCAACGCTACCCGGATGCCATTACCATTTTTATTATGGCGCCCTCCCTGGATACCTTGCGCCGACGTCTGAACGAAAGAGGACTTGACAGTGCTAACGTTATTGGAAAAAGAATGTGTAACGCAGAAAATGAAATAGCCTGCCGTCCGATGTACCGGTATACGGTGGTCAATGATCATCTGAAGACGGCGATCACCCATTTCGTTTCTATTTTAAAAGGCGAGGCAAAATAATAAGATGTCTGCCGGGGCCGGAAAACAAAAAGCCTTACCTGAACACCGGGAAGTACTGTACGGTATTCATCCGGTGATCGAGGCACTGGTCGCCGGAAAAAGGACTATCTATTCGCTGATGGTGGATCGGCAGGCTCTTTCCGGACGTCAGGCGAGAGCCGTTGAGCTGGCGGAGAAAGCCGGGATTCCATGGAAAGTTGTTAAACCCGATCAGATCCGTTCCACTGCAGGAAGCAACCAACATCAGGGAATAGCCGCCGTTGTTTCTCCTTTACCAAACTACTCCCTATCTTCGATCTTATCCGAAAAAAAGGGAGATGATAGCGGTTTTCTTTTGGTCCTGCTTGACGGCATTGTAGATCCAAACAATCTCGGTGCCATTGTCCGTACAGCCTATTCTGTCGGTGCCGACGGGCTGGTGGTGCCAAAAGATCGGGCAGTAGGCGCTATTCCGGCGGTATCCAAAGCTTCAGCTGGTGCATTGGAACATTCCAATCTATGCCGTGTGACCAATATGGCAGGTACACTTCAGAAACTGAAGAAAGAGGGTGTTTGGGTGGCCGGATTGGCCATGGAAGCGGATCAAACGATTTTTCAAGCTGATTTGAAAGGACCTCTTGCCCTGGTCATCGGAGGAGAAGAGAAGGGGCTTCGGCCATTGGTAAAACAGCATTGTGATTTTTTGGTCCGAATTCCTTTGTGCGGCCTCGTGGATTCTTTGAATGCTTCGGTTGCTGCATCAGTGGTTTTGTATGAATCTTTTAGACAACGACAGACTAATTACGGAGGAGCAACCTGTGGCAACCCCTGAAAAAATATCGACAAACAGTGACGGCAGCTTGAATGTGCCGGATTGTCCCATTATTCCTTTTATAGAGGGAGATGGCATCGGCCCGGACATCTGGCGGGCAACCCGTGCGGTCATCGAAGCGGCGGTTGAGAAAACTTATGGTGGTAAACGCAAAATATCATGGCTGAAATTGCTCGTCGGCGAGAAGGGGTATGAAAAAACGGGGGATTTTCTTCCCGATGAAGCCTTGAAGACTATTGAAGCGAATGTGGTGGCCATCAAAGGGCCATTGACGACACCGGTTGGAAAAGGGATCCGGAGCCTTAATGTGGCTATCCGCCAAAAACTGGACCTGTATGCCTGCGTTCGACCGGTACGCTACATTGAGACCGTTCCCAGCCCCATGAAATTTCCTGAGATGATCAATATGGTTGTGTTTCGGGAAAATACCGAGGACCTGTATGCCGGCATCGAGTGGGCTTCCGGGTCGGATGAGGCCGAGGCGGTCGCCGATTTCTTAAAAAAAGAGATGGGCGTTGATCTGCCTCCTTTATCCGGTATCGGCATCAAGCCCATCAGCCCGGCCAACACCAAGCGGTTGGTGGCCAGCGCCATTTTATACGCCTTGGAAAACGGTTTTCCCAGCGTAACCCTCATGCACAAAGGCAACATCATGAAGTTCACCGAGGGTGCCTTTGCCCAGTGGGGATACCAGGTGGCAAAAGAGCGGTTTGCAGACCAGACGATCACCGAGGCTGAACTCTGGGACCAATACGATGGGAAAGCTCCGGAAGGGAAGGTTGTAATCAAGGACCGGATTGCGGATATGCTTTTTCAACAGGTGCTTTTGCGGCCTGATGAATACGGAGTGATTGCCACTCCGAACCTCAACGGCGATTATATTTCCGATGCGTTGGCAGCCCAGGTTGGCGGGCTCGGTATGGCACCTGGGGCCAATATCGGCGACACCTGCGCAGTGTTCGAAGCGACCCACGGTACAGCCCCGAAATACACCGGTATGGACAAAGTGAATCCCGGTTCACTGATCCTGTCCGGTGCCATGATGCTGGACTACATGGGATGGAAAGAGGCGGGGACCGCCATTCGTGATGCCATTCAGGCTGCGATCAAGGCCCGCCGGGTGACTTATGACCTGGCCCGACAGATCGAAGGCGCCGAAGAGGTGAAGTGCTCCGAATTTGGTGCGGTGATTGTTGAACAGATGGGGTAGTGATATCCTATATTGAGTTCCATGATGGTAAAGAGATGGCTGCAATCTATTGAACAGGTTCTGTTCCCAGCCAAATGCCTCGGCTGCGGCAGAATATTTTGTGACGATCCAGGCACGATCAGGCCGCTTAGCAATCATGCAGATTCTTGCAAAGTGGATTTCGCGCACGCCATGGCGCGGTTT
>DAOWNV010000241.1 GCA_030642405.1 Desulfosarcina sp. | reverse complement strand
GTTTTTCAGCAGGTGGAAAAGCATAGAAACACACTTCCGATCAAGAAAGTTGCAGGCTTTGCCATCGGCGGTTTGTTTGCCGCAGGATTGGTTGAAGCGCATTTGACCCAATGGATAATGAACAGCCTGTTGAGTTAAAACTGCTTGAAAACGATACGCTCTCCCTCCGTCTCTGCACTGAGCTTTGTTCCTTCCGAAACTTTTCCTTCCAGAATTTGCATGGCCAGCGTGTTTTCGATTTGTTTTTGGATCACCCGTTTCAAGGGACGGGCGCCGTAAACAGGATCGTAGCCCATGCGGGCGATGAGATCACGGGCGGAGTCCGAAAGCACAAAGTCGATTTTTTGCTCCTCCAATCTTTTTTTCAACCGTTCTATTTGGATGTCCACAATCTTGCCGATTTGATCCTGTTTCAGGTTAAGGAAGATGATGGTTTCATCGATACGGTTGAGAAATTCCGGTTTGAAGCTTGTTCGAAGCGCCTCGGTAACCCGGCGTTCCATCTCTTCTCTATTACTGCCGCCCAACTCCTGGATAAATTGGCTGCCCACGTTGGAGGTCATGATGATGATTGTGTTGGTAAAATCAACGGTTTTACCGTGGCCGTCGGTCATGCGGCCGTCGTCCAGGATCTGCAGCAGGACATTAAACACTTCCGGGTGGGCCTTTTCGATTTCGTCAAACAGTACCACGGAGTAGGGACGTCGCCGTACCGCTTCGGTGAGATATCCGCCCTCGTCGTAGCCAACGTAACCCGGAGGTGCTCCGATGAGACGGGATACCGAATGTTTTTCCATAAACTCGGACATGTCGATGCGTACCATGGCCTGCTCGGAGTCGAAGATGAACTCAGCCAGGGCTTTGGCCAGTTCGGTCTTGCCTACACCGGTAGGTCCCATGAAGATAAAGGAACCGATGGGCCGGTTGGGATCCTGGAGCCCGGAGCGTGCCCGACGAACAGCGTTGGAGACTGCTTCAATGGCCTGTTCCTGGCCGATGACCCGTCGGCCCAGGCAATCCTCCATGTGCACCAGCTTTTCACGCTCGCCTTCCAGCATGCGGCTCACCGGAATACCTGTCCAGTTGGAAAGCACTTCCGCGATGTCTTCGTCGTCCACCTCTTCCTTGAGCATTTTTCGATCCGATTGGAGTGCCTCCAAATCCTTGTTGGCCAGTTCCAGCTTGTTGGCCAGCTCATTGCTTGTACCGTAGCGCAGTTCCGCCACCCTGGCGAGGTTGCCCTCCCGCTCGGCTCGCTGCTCTTCGATACCCAATTGTTCCTGGGCTTCTTTTATTTGACGAATAGTCTGGATCAGTTGCCGTTCGGCCTCCCAATGGGTTTTCATTCCGGCAATCTGGGTCCGCATGACTTCCAGGGAATCTTCCAATTTCGCCAGACGCTCTTTGGAAGCCCGATCGGACTCCTTTTTCAGTGCCTCGCGTTCAATCTCCACCTGAAGAATTTTTCGCTGGATTTCGTCGATCTCCACGGGCATGGAGTCGATCTCGATACGTAGTTTCGAAGCACTTTCATCGATAAGATCAATGGCTTTATCCGGCAAAAATCGATCGGCAATATACCGGTGAGACAGAGCGGCTGCCGCAACGATGGCCGAATCTTTAATACGTACACCGTGGTGGACCTCATATTTTTCCTTAAGCCCACGTAAAATGGAGATGGTGTCCTCCACACTGGGTTCGCTCACCAGCACAGGTTGAAAACGCCTTTCAAAAGCCGCATCTTTTTCGATATATTTTCGGTACTCGTTCAGTGTTGTGGCCCCCACACAGCGAAGCGTTCCCCGGGCCAGGGCAGGCTTGAGCATATTTGAGGCGTCCATGGCCCCCTCGCCGGCACCGGCGCCTACCAGGGTGTGCAATTCGTCGATAAACAGAATCACGTTCCCTTCCGCTTTTTCCACTTCTTTCAGTACAGCTTTTAAACGATCTTCGAATTCACCGCGGTACTTTGCACCGGCAATCAATGCTCCCATGTCCAGGGCGACGAGTCGGCGGTTTTTTAGACTCTCGGAAATATCACCAGCTACGATGCGTTGGGCCAAACCCTCAACGATGGCGGTTTTACCCACGCCGGGTTCGCCAATGAGTACCGGGTTGTTTTTGGTCCGGCGGGAAAGCACCTGTACGATGCGCCGGATCTCGTCATCACGACCGATCACAGGATCCAGTTTACCACTGCGGGCAATATCGGTCAGATCACGGCTGAACTTTTTCAATGCTTCGTATTTCTCTTCGGGGTTGGGGTCTGTAATCCGCTGATTGCCCCGAATTTCCATAAGTACCTTCAAAATAGTATCCCGGTTGATACCGGAATCGTTCAATATGCGGTGTGCATCCCCTGCTTTTTTATCGCAAAGCGCCAATAAGATGTGCTCAATGCTGGTGTATTCGTCCTTCATTTTGCCGGCTTCAGCAAATGACGCCTCTAGTATGCTTTTGGCTATGGCAGACAGGTACACATCTCCTATACCACTGACTTTCGGCAACCGGTTGATGGCATCGGTTGCTAAACCGGCGATACCGTCGCCGGAGACACCCAGCTTTTTAAAAACAGATCGCGCAACACCTTCCTTTTCGTCGAGCATGGCAGCCAGCAGGTGTACTGGCTCGATCTGCTGGTTGCCGTTGTTGGATGCCAGCGTCTGGGCGTTTTGAATTAATTCTTGTGATTTTATGGTAAGCCGGTCAAACTGCATAATTCCCTCCTTTAAAGAAATATGGATGGGTATAGTTTTTTGGTCTATATATTGCGACTAAAATACACACACACCGTGAATGATGTCAAATAAATGGCTTTACAAAAATATTGAAACTGCCGTTTTGATCAGGGAAAACCCAAATTAACTAACAAAAAGTCAAAGGTTGACGGGAGAAATCGGTTATGTAAAAAGTTTGAAGAAACAGGCGGTTCGTTTTTCTGTGTTGGTCCTGTATCAATTTAAGAGGTATCGGAAGGTGTGCCCATGTCAGGTTTTGTTCCTGTCTCTATCAACCAGTTTGTCAAACAGTACATTCGCAACAATAAAAGTGCTGATGGCAATGTTGTCCGTTTAGCTGTGGAAGATGCCCTTGCCGCATGGCGGCAGGGTGTTCGCTGCGCCTGTGGCAAGCCCATTTGGGTGGCGGGTTCGGCCGTTGCCGGATATGGTTGTTTTTTTTGTATTACCGGTTCCAAAGAACCGGAAGGTGATCCCGAGATCAATGAAGCCTGTGGCGAATTTTCGTTTGAAGAGATAGAGCGGGAAGCCGGATTTGCTCAGGTTAGTAAGATAATAACCGAACATCCGTTTGATTACCTGGATCGGCTGGAAGAAGTCGGATTTGAGTGGCATGATGACGAATACGACCTTCTCTTCGAAGAGGAGGTGAAAGAAGAACGGCTGGCGGTACCTGAAACGGAAAACCAACGTAAGATTATCGATTTTTTAGAGACCGGTGGTCCCGTCACCCAATATACCCTCGACGCATACCTGGGTGAGCGATATTCGGATTCCATCAATATTCCCCTGATTCGAAAATATTTCAAACGGGCCAACTCCAATTTAAAGGCGATTTTGCTGTATGCATTGGAGATCAATCCTACCGACCCGGATCTTTTGGATGATTTGTCCTATTTCAGTGAATTCGACGGCATATTGGGTGAATTGATTCATTTTTACACGGATGCCTGCTTGAAGGAGACGCACATGGAGCGGTTTTCCTTATTGGCTCAGGATTTTCACATGAACACGGTTGACCAGGGATACGATGCACTGCAGGCGTTGTTCTCTCTCTTTCCAACCGGTGAAAAAGGTGTTGTGATCCAGCACCTGTCAGATACCATAGATGACTATGAGGGGTCGGAAGACTTTTTCTTTTAGCTTAAAGTATGTAGAGGATTGTTGTAATTATGGATCAACCGATAAAGGTTTTTCAAGACGCCGTAAAGCGCATCGCCGATCAATGGGTGGGGGATGGCCTGCCGTCCCGAGAAGGCCTTGATAAGGCTGCGCATGAGCTGGTCCGAATCCGTGAGCGATATTTTCTTTCCGGCATATGGAGAACACAGCCCTGCATGGTTACCGCAACATTAGACGACGGCCTGGGACAGGGGCTTGCAATAATCGAAAAATTTTCAGATGTCATAGGGATACGTTTGATTCGCCTTGGTCTCATGCAAACACCCGAAGAGGTTATTGATGCCTGTCAACAGCACCAGCCTGATTTTCTTGGTATGACCATCCTTCAATTCGATACCGAAGAGGATCTGCTGTTCATCGGAAAAAGGTTGCCCCGCCATACACGAATCATTGCTGGGGGGCCGGTGTTCAATGGCAATTCCGGTTTTGCCGAGCGGACCGGAACACATTTTGCCGCAAAAAATGTGGCAGATTTCTTATTGTTCATGCTGACCTTGGCAACGGAAAACGGAAGATGACCGAAAACGATATGTCGATCAGTAATTCAACGGTAACCCTGCTGCCTGGATTTTTTATCGTTTTTTTAACGGTGATTTTCGGTGCCAATGC
>DAOWNV010000274.1 GCA_030642405.1 Desulfosarcina sp. | reverse complement strand
GTTTATGGGTACCAAACCATTATTCGGGATGTCACCAAACATCGATTGGCACAAAAAAAACTACACCACCAGAAAAGCTACGCAGAGAAACTGATCCACCTTGCCCCCGCGGCCATCTCCATTGTTGACCTGGATGGTGGAATTATTCGTGTAAACGAAGAGTTTTGTCGGCTTTTCCAGTATTCAGAAAAGATGTGCATTGATCGTACAATTGATGAGCTGATTGTACCGGAACATCTCAAATCGGAATATTTTTCTTTCCTTGCCAGGGCCGTCGGCGGGGAATATTTTGAAGAGGAATCCATTAGAAATAAAAAAGATGGGACATTGTTGGACGTTTCCATTCTTGCGAAACCGATCGCCACGGAATTAGACAAACCGGCCGTTTATGTCATCTACCGTGATATTTCAAAGAGAAAACAGGATCAGGAAGCGCTGAGAATCAGCGAAGCACGGCATCGAACCGTACTGGAGGCGGCACCTGACCCCGTCATTGTCCTATACATGGACAGTCGCGTGTCTTACCTGAATCCTGCCTTTGCCCGTGTGTTCGGATGGAGGTTGGATGACTGCCTGAACAAAACGATTGATTTCGTTCCTGAAAAAAACGAACCTGAGACCGAATTCTTTATGGATCAGATTCGCAACGGGGATTCATTTTCCGGTGTGGAGACTCAACGATTTACCAAGGAAGGAAAGTTGGTGGATGTTTCCATCAGCGGTGCCGTTTTTTTTGACGGCAACGGCAACCCGGAAGGATTTATCAATACGCTGCAAGATATCTCGGAACGTCGCCAAAAGGACAAAGAACTGCGCTATATCGCCTTTCACGATATTCTCACAGCGCTCCCCAATCGCAAGTCTTTTTATATTTGCCTGGAAGATTTACTCCAACACTCCGGCCGTCGTAACTCAGATCGCGTATGGGCACTGATGTTTCTGGATCTTGACACATTTAAACAAGTCAATGATGCATTGGGACATGATACCGGAGATCAACTGCTGAAAGAAGTAGCCGTCAGACTCAAAAACTGCCTCAGAGAGACGGACCATTTGTTTCGCATAGGTGGTGATGAATTTACGATTATACTTACCAATCTGAACCGCGATATCGATGTTGCTCGTGTAGCCCGGAAAATTCTGGAGATCATAAGCCGGCCATTCCGCTTTAACAGCCACGAAATATTTACCTCGACCAGCATAGGCATCAGCGTTTTTCCCAACGATGGGTGGGATGTAGAGGTACTTGTCAAAAATGCGGATATCGCCATGTATGAAGCGAAAGAAAAAGGAGGGAACAACTACCGTTTTTTTACCGAAGAGATGAACCGTAAAGCCCAGCATCGAATGAAGCTGGAAAGCAGCTTAAGAAAAGCGTTGGATCGGAACGAACTTCGACTTTACTACCAACCACTGGTCAACAAGGAGAGTCACATTGAGGGGATGGAGGCCCTTTTACGATGGCAGCATCCTGAGCTTGGCCTCATTTTTCCCGGCGATTTCATTCGTATAACAGAAGAAACCGGTATTATCGTTCCTGTTGGAAAATGGGTTTTGGAAACTGCCTGTATGCAGACCAAACGTTGGCATGATATGGGTTTCACCGAGCTTTTCGTGTCGGTCAATCTATCAGCCAGGCAACTGCAGGAACCGGATTTTGAACAAATGGTCGTTAGTATTATTGAGAAAACTGATCTTCCCCCCTCATCCCTTAAACTGGAGGTCATAGAAGGCAGTATGATCCGAAACCCTGATGTTTGCATCAAAAAAATGAAGTTTCTGCGCTCGAAAGGGATCTCATTTTCCATTGACGATTTTGGTACCGGATACTCTTCATTGAGCTATCTTAAACGATTTCCCATTGATGCATTAAAAATCGACCGTTCCTTCATCATTGATTCGATAAAAAGTAAAGGGGATAGGGAAATCGTCAAAACCATACTCGCAATGGCTAAAAACCTGAATATCGATGCCATCGCAAAAGGCGTGGAGACCAACGAACAAAAAGAATTTTTGATCAGCTACGGATGCAACAACATGCAAGGCTTTCTGTTCTCCCAACCCCTACCAGTCGAAGCATTCAAGAAACTGCTGGAGAAACAAAAGAAAAATTTCGCCTCTCCTTTCAATATAATGGATAGTTCCAATGACGCCCTGTCACCTCTGAAAAAGGAGAAGTGAATGCATTTTCGCCCTTGCATTGACCTTCACAAAGGAATTGTGAAGCAGATCGTAGGTTCCACTTTATCCGAAACCGAACCTTTGGAGACAAAAACCAACTTCGAGACGAAGAGACCGTCCAGCTGGTATGCCGACCTTTACCAAAAAAATCGTCTTACCGGAGGCCATGTTATCCAGTTGGGCAAAGGTAACACGGAAGCTGCCCGTTCAGCGTTAGCCCAATGGCCCGGAGGATTGCAGGTGGGCGGTGGTGTCAATGCCGGAAATGCCGGCGGCTGGTTGGATGCCGGCGCCAGCCATGTCATTGTCACTTCCTGGGTCTTCAACGATGGCCGAATTCACATGGCGAGGCTAAAACAACTGGTCAGTATAATTGGAAAAAAAAGACTTGTTCTGGACTTAAGCTGCCGTAAACAAGACAATGCATACCTGATTGCTACAAACCGGTGGCAAACCTTTACCGACGAGGCGGTCACCTACCGGTTGATGGATCGACTCGCTGGTTATTGTGACGAATTTCTCATTCATGCGGTGGATGTAGAGGGGAAATGCAAAGGGATTGAAGCCGAATTGGTGGCCTATCTTGGACGGTGGGAAGGAGTGCCGATCACCTATGCCGGCGGGATCGCCAGTCAAAAGGATATCGATGCCATCGATTCATTGGGTAACGGCAACATCGATTTTACAGTGGGTAGTGCGCTGGATATTTTTGGGGGTACTTCCCTCAAATTCAAGGACCTGACCAGGCGTTATTCTCCCTCCCCCATGAGATAAGGATTAAATGATTTAAAATGGAAAAAACCTACGACCTAAAAGTCCTCAATCGGACTTCAATTATCACCCCTGATCAACTTCGTGAAGAATTTCCGATGACCGAACAGGCTACCCAGACCGTCATTGACAGCCGGCAGGAAATAAAAAACATCCTGAACGGGAAAGACAACAGGCTTTTAATCGTCACCGGCCCCTGTTCCATTATCAGCCGGAGGCAGGCCCTTCGGTACGGAGAACTGTTGACCGGTTTGCAGAAAAAAGTAAAAACAACCATTAAACTGATCATGCGGGTCTATTTTGAGAAACCAAGAACCAATGTTGGATTCAAGGGCCTGATCTCAGATCCCCATATAGACAGGCAAACTTTCGATATCGACGAGGGGTTGAGAAAAGCGCGAAAAATTTTAATGGGACTTAACGAGATGGGAATCGCCATCGGAACTGAAATTTTGAGCCAGACTGCTGCTGAAAGGTTGTCCGGATTGATCTCCTGGGCCTGCATCGGTGCACGAACCACAGAATCACAAAACCACCGCGAATGGGCCAGCGCGTTCTCAATGCCGGTAGGATTCAAAAACGGAACGGACGGCAATATAGATACGGCCATTAACGCCCTGCTATCGGCCTCCGCCCCACAGGTTTTTGTTGGAAACGATCCTTTCGGCGTTACAACAAGGGTTTTTTCGAAAGGCAATCGCTTCTGCCATATAGTACTCAGGGGCGGTAAAAGGCCCAATTACGATCCGGTCAGCATCAGCGAGGCTTGCAGTATGTTGGCCGAACACCCTTCACTGATTCAGTCCGTCATCGTCGACTGCTCCCACAAAAATTCAGGGAAAGACTACCGCAAACAAAGAGAAGTTTTTAACCATGTTTTGATTCAAAAAACCGGGCATTCCAATGGAATCAAGATTAAACCCAACAAAGCCATCTGCGGGATGATGAT
>DAOWNV010000022.1 GCA_030642405.1 Desulfosarcina sp. | reverse complement strand
GCGACAGTGGGTCTGATCATAAGACGTAAGACAATGATGAGAAAACCAAGCAATGACTGATTACCTGATTCTTCTTTTTGGTATGGGCTTGGTTACCTACCTGCCCCGCTGGTTTCCACTGGATATTCTTTCCCGGCGATCCATGCCGGACTGGTTCATCCAGTGGCTTGAATTAATCCCGGCAGCCATTCTCAGCGCCCTGCTGTTTCCAGCCTTGATCCTTGATGGAAATGCAGCGCATCTCAATCTATTTCGGCCTGAGTTCTGGGTGGCCCTGCCGACGTTTGCTTTTGCCTGGTGGACGCGATCTTTGGGAGGAACGGTAATCGTTGGAATGCTTCTGTTCTGGCTGGCAGAGAAAGTCGAGCCGGAATTGCTCACCTTGCTGTCAGGTCCATCAACTTTTTAATATAAAGCGCCAGGCACAATACCAGTCATCCGGATGAGGGTCCGGGGGGCAACCGATACATTCGGTTTTTATCCTCGGATCGATACTTTTGGCAAAATAGGTATACTCGACCAAACCACTGGATTTGCAGGGGTAGTCATCGAGTCCTTTTCGCTTTCGGGCATCCTGAACCCGGCAGGCGTTCATTTGAAAAACAAATGAGTCATCATCTTCATCGTGAAAACTCTGTGTATTGATGCGGGCATAAAGTCGGAAATTCAGGGCTTTTTTCAGTCCCTCCAGACCAGGTTGCGGTGACAGTTCAAGGTAGTTTTTAATGGTGGAGGCTTCGAAAGGCGAAAACTTCCCCCAGCAGGAATCATTACACCGTTTGGCATCATTCATTCCGCTATCGAACTCAACCGCCTGAAACCAAACCCCATCGTTGGCCAGCCAGTTCACCGCAATGGTATCAAGGAACGCATCCAATTCTTTTCCAGGCATTTTTCTTAAATAATCCGGTATGCCATCCGTAGTATCGAATCCAAGGGTTTTTCCCAGCCGTTTAATCAGCATACCGCTACTACGATCGAAAACGCCGGATAAAAGTTCAAGCGATTTTTCCATTCCGATCTGATGCCTGACTTCAAAAAACCAGAGTCCGTAATGAACGATAATTCGGTGGAAAAAGTCCATAACCAGCCTGACTTTTTGATCATGGTCCAAGTCATTCATTGACTGCAGCTTGTTAACCATTGGTATCCTCCAAAAGAACCGTTTCCGGATGGCAACGAATTATTAGGATTCGTGAATTTTATTTCATCACCAATCCTTATCAGTCTTCTTTCAACTCTTGAATATTGGCAAAATAATCCAGCGATTCCGGGTTTTTCAGGGCATCCTTGTTCTTCACTTCTTTTCCTTCGATGGTCTTCTTAACGGCAATTTCCACCTTTTTCATATTCAATGTGTATGGAATATCCGGCACGGAAACGATTTTTGCAGGAACATGTCGGGGTGATGCATGGGTGCGAATAGTTTTTTTAATCTTGTCGCTAAGCGCGTCATCCAGGATTCGGCCCTCCTGCAATTGAACAAACAAAATCACCCGGACATCATCTTTCCAACTCTGTCCCACCACAAGGGAGTCCTCGATTTCCGGCAGGATATCAATCTGGCGGTAGATTTCCGCCGTGCCTATACGCACGCCTCCCGGGTTAAGGGTGGCATCGGAACGACCATAAATGGCCACACCACCACGATCGTTGATCTCGATATAATCCCCATGTCGCCAAACGCCGGTATATACATCGAAATAGGCCGAGTGGTATTTTTTCCCATCCGGATCATCCCAAAAATAGATCGGCATAGAAGGAGAAGGTGCTGTGCAAACCAGCTCCCCCTGCTCGTTGATCACCGACTGACCGTTACTGTTAAAAGCTTCCACTTTCATGCCTAAACCACGACATTGAAGCTCACCGGCGTACACCGGCCCGATGGGATTACCAAGGGCAAAGCAACCATTGATATCCGTCCCACCGGAAATTGAAGCCAGTTGCAGATCCTTTTTTATATCGCTGTAAACGAATTCAAAACCTTCGATGGACAAAGGCGAACCGGTAGACAAAATGGCTCGCAGCGAAGAAAGATCAAATTGTTCACAGGGTTTTAACCCCGTTCCCATGAGAGCAGCCAGGTAACCGGCACTGATGCCGAAAACGGTGATTTTCTCTTCTTCGGCCATTTTCCAGAGAGCTTCAGGACCAGGATGAAAAGGATTTCCGTCGTACAGCACTACGGTAGCGCCAACTGAAAGGGCACAGGTGAGCCAGTTCCACATCATCCAGCCACAGGTCGTGAAATAAAAAATGGTGTCTTCCCGTTTTAGATCGGTGTGAAGCAGGTGTTCTTTCTTTTGCTGCAGGAGAATGCCGCCGGCGCTTTGCACCATGCATTTAGGCAACCCAGTGGTTCCGGAGGAATACATGATGTACAGCGGGTGGTCAAACGGCAGTTGCTCAAATACCATGGGCGGAGGATCGTCTACCCGGAACGCTTCCAACAAGATGCCGTTTTTGATACCGCTCAGATCCGGATTGGACCGGGTATAAGGCACAACGACGACTTTTTCGACTGAATCAATTTGTTGCAGAATCTCCTCGACTCGCGCCAGGTTGTCAATCTTCTTTCCTTTGAAATAATAACCATCGGCAGTAAAGAGCACCCGAGGCTTGATCTGGCCGAACCGGTCAAGAACCCCTTTGATTCCGAAGTCGGGAGAACAGGAAGACCAGGTTGCACCCAAACTGGTAGCTGCCAGCATGGCGATGATCGTCTCAGGCATGTTAGGCATAAACCCGACAATACGATCACCGGGTTGTATCCCCATATTTTTAAGGGCTGCGGCCACGGTGCTTACTTCCGTGAACAATTGCGCATAAGACAATTGACGGCGGACCTGATCCTCGCCATAGAAAACGATGGCCGTCCGCTCATCCCGATATTGCAAAAGATTCTCCGCGAAATTGAGTCTGGCCCCGCTAAACCATTTGGCGCCTGGCATTTTTTCCACATCTTCGATGATTTGAGTCGGTGGTTTGGAAGCGATAATGCCACCATACAGCCACATCTCCTCCCAGAACTCGGGGATTTGTGTCACAGACCATTGCCAAAGGTCACCGTATGTTTGAATGTCATTATTATATTTCTCGCGAACACGCTGGATGAACGCTGTCATGTTAGCTTCCAGCACCTTTGCTTTGGAAGGTTCCCAGAGTAGTTTTCCCATGTAATCTCCTAACTCGCACCCATTCACAAATAGATCCTATGTTCGATCTTTGATGGGCACGAACACATTTGTACCTATTGGTTATATAAAACGGCCAGGATGGTTGCCTTTTCCTCTTTTGCAGTCAGCCAGTGAGGACTTTTTGAAGAGTAATAGGCACTGTCGCCAGGGAAAAGTTCATGACGTTCGGAACCTATTTCTAGAACTACCGTACCTTGGAGCACATAGATAAACTCTTCACCGCTGTGCTGAGAAACATCTTTTTGGGGGCTTTCCGCCAATTGAACAATAAGGGGCTCCATATGGCGGCCTTTAACCCCGGATGCCAACCCTTTGTAAAAGTATAATTGCTGTTGGCCTCCCTTGGTCGTGGAGCGGGAGACGGGTTGCCGATCCCCCATACGGGTAATGACATAAGGTTTGTCCCCCTCGCCGGAAAGTAATCCGCTGATGGCGGCATCCAGCGTCTTGGACAGTTTCATGACGGTTCCCAACTGGGGCATCACCTCCTTGGATTCAATCTTGGACAACAACTCCGGTGTAAATCCGGTCAATCCAGCCAGATCCTTTATGGAAAGCCCCTTTTCTTTTCTCAAGGTTTTAATCCGATCCCCGATTTCGGTTACATCGCTCGGATCGGAAGGCACGATTTCTCCGGTAAGCTCCTCGAAATAGTCGACATTGATATGGGGCAGTGATTCTTTGGGGTTCATCATCTCTCCCTTCACAAAAAAAGGTTAGTTGAACCGAACTCCGCTCATGACGATTCGGCCGGATTACGGACGGTACTTTTCTGGTAACGTCGCCTTTTTCGACCAGTCGCCCGGGAGGTTCTGTTTGGAACTTTCTTTTAGTTTTTCCTTAAGTTTGGCCAAACCTGGACGTGCGAATTCCATATGCCCATCCTTCAGGGTTCTACCGTTTATGATCGCTTCGCTTCGCAGCCGTCGGCCGATGGTCCGTTCCAACTGGCGGCCCAACCACAGTACACGGTCCACATCCCAGCCGTGTTCGATTCCCATTTCATCGATCTGAACCAGGGTGTCTTCCAGGGTAACCAGGCCCACATATCGTGGGTCATCGTAATAGTACTCACCGGTTCCCTTAACGGGGCAATCATCCAAAAAGTTGGCCGGTTGGCCGCCCAAACCACCCAATGTACCTTCAAATTGGGTAATTCCAGCCTGCAATGCCGCCAGGACCGATGCAGACGCCACCCGTTTGGTCTCATGAAAATGGGCAATATGCAAGCGCGTATCGGGAATTTCATCCAGAATCATGGAAAAATAGCGATAAACATCGGGTGCGGAGGCGCTGCCGTCATGATCGGCATGTTCAATGTCATGGGCACCGATTTCCAACCAACGCTTGGTGAACTCCACCGCATCTTTCATGTCGGTGGCACCGCCGATGGGACTTCCCCAGATGGTACTCACGGTACCGCACATCTGCATCCCCGCATCGGTGGATTTTTTGATGCAACGCTCTGCCTCGGCCCAATAGTTGGGCAGGCTGGTTCCGGAATTGGCAAAATGGTGTTCCTCTTCCGTGGAAACCATCATCAAGACCCTGTCCGGTCCTATTCCCTGATCTTTCAGACGGATCGCTCTGTCCACGGCAGACTCACGAATTGTGATGCAGGTCAGCACGATATCATCGTAATTGATCCCTTTATAAGCGCATTTCTTTTTGAAGCGGTCACTTCTCAAATGCGCCAACAACTCCTCAGCATCCCGGAATTGCGGCATGAGATAGGGGTTTCCCAGGTTTGTCACCTCGATGTCTCTGCAACCGGCGAAGATCAACTCTTCCAGGTAGAATTTTTTAGCATCCGTAGAGACAAATTTTTCTTCATGCTGAAACCCATCGCGGATGGTAATATCGCCGATAGTGACTTTGCGGGGCATACGGGGGAAAATTTTCCAATAATCATATTCGGTCATGGTTTACTCCTTTGTCTTTCGTTTAGAAAGGGATGGGCACTGTGTAACAAGTTCTCGGTCATTCCCTTATCCTCCTTATGATGAGGCGGAGAATATGTTTAAATTTCTAACATCCGATGTATCGTGAAATAACAAGCCGCTGAATTTCAGACGTACCCTCCCCTATATCCAGTAATTTCTGATCCCGATAAAAGCGCTCTACACCATAATCTTTCATTAGGCCGTATCCGCCATGAATCTGAACAGCATGATTTGCAACTCTGCCCATGAGTTCAGAACAATAGAGTTTGCCCATGGCTGCCTCCTTTTCGAAAGGCCGACCCTGGTTGCGCAGCCAGCAGGCTTTATAGAGTAGATTCCGGGCGCATTCGATCTCCATGGCGCAATCTGCCAATTTGAAAGCGACCGCCTGAAACTTGCTGATCGGCTGCCCGAATTGTTCCCGTTCTTTGGCATATTTGAGCGCAGCCTCATATGCCCCTTGGGCCCCCCCGAGTCCCATAGCGCCGATGGAGAGACGCCCACCATCGAGCGTTTTGAGCATCTGGTGGAAGCCATCGCCCGGTTTACCGAGAATGTTCTCTTCCGGTACGCGAACCTCGTCAAAGTACAATTCCGCCGTATTGGATGCCCGCCACATCATTTTCCGGTGCATTGGAACCGCTTTGAACCCTTTCGTACCATGTTCAAGGATAAAGCAGG
Organism: Desulfosarcina sp.; assembly: GCA_030642405.1. GTDB lineage: Bacteria > Desulfobacterota > Desulfobacteria > Desulfobacterales > Desulfosarcinaceae > Desulfosarcina. The sequence continues at coordinate 11,464 of DAOWNV010000022.1, read as the reverse complement.
TGTACTCCGGTCGGCCATCGTCCTTCTTTCCCGTGATAGCCTGTACGGTAACGCCAAGCGACATATCACAGGCAGCATTGGTGATGAAAATTTTCGAACCGTTCAGCACCCACTCGTTTCCGTCCTTCACCGCTGTGGTTTTACTTCCACCGGCATCGGATCCGGCTGTCGGTTCGGTTAAACCGAACCCCCAAAGCGCTTCACCGCGACAAAGTTTGGGCAGATATTTTTTCTTTTGGGCTTCGTTGCCGAAATAGTACAGGGGTCCGATTCCCAAAGAATTCCCGGCCGCTATGGTTGCCGCCTGAGATCCATCCACGCGGGCAATTTCTTCCACGGCAATGATGTAGGAGAGATAATCCATGGCTTGTCCATCGTACTCCTCGGATACAAACATGCCAAACAGTCCGATATCTCCCATCTTACGCGTGAGATCCTCCGAGAACGTCTCATCCTCGTCCAATTCTGAGGCCACCGGCGCTATTACATTTTGAGCAAACTTCCTGACTTCCTTGCGAATCATTTCCTGTTCTTTAGTCAAATCGAAATCCACGTTTTGTTCCTCCTTTTTGACGTCAAGGTCTTCCTTTCGATCGGTCCCAAAAGCAACAAACCAATCGTCAGTATAGCCGCTTGCTCACTATCCCGTGCATACATGACTGTTATGATGTACACTTCAGACCGTTTAAAATAAAACCTTCATAAATGGCGGCGATCTCATCAACAGACAGCCGTCCGTTAGGTTTAAACCAAAATGCGCCTGCCGTACACAACGTCAATATCGCATAAGATAAAATTTTATGATCCGCTATGGAAAATACTCCGGCATCCCTTCCCTTTTCGAGAAGTTCCTGGAATATCTGTTCATATTCATCCCTTTTTTCGACAATGACTTTATAATGTTCTTGGGTTAAACCCCGAAGTTCGCTGCTGGCAAGAAATGTTTCTTGCTGATGTTGGAGATGAAACCGTACATGTCCTTTGATTGCCCTTTTCAGTCGTTGGACCACATCCGCCTCACCTGCCAAATTGTCTTTCAGGTGAACAGTGAGGTCTTGCATCGTACCTTTCAAGATACTGAACAACAAATACTCTTTGCTGGCATAATGGTAGTAGATGCTGGATTTCCGTATTCCGCAACCCTGGGCGATTTCAGCAATGCTGGTCGCAAAATACCCTTTTTTAAAAAAGAGATCAACAGCGACCGATCGAATGGGTTCCTTCATATTGCCCATGTTCGCGTTGCGCCTTTCAAAATCCCGTAAAACAGTTGAAATAAAGTTGATTTTTTTATCTATCTATCTATCGTCCGTTCGTTAGTTTTATGCAGCTGCCAATTTTATTTGTCAAGAAAAAAATAACTCCGGCGAATTTTTGAAACGGTGTTTTTGGGTCGGTTATGAGTTTCAAACTAAAATAGAATGAAATCTAAACTGGATGTGCTTTTGATCAGGACCGGATGTAATTAATGACCAGTGGTTTTTTTGGAATTTTAATAGTAAAATGGCTCCCCGTGTTCAGTTGCGATTCCAAAGAAATACCACCCCCGTGGCGGCTGAAGATACGATTGGAGATGAAAAGACCTAAACCGGTGCCATGTTCACCCTTGGAAGAAAAAAATGGTGTAAAAACATTTGCTTGGGTCGATTCGTCCATCCCGATACCATTATCCGACACATTGAAATAGATGTATTCCTCATCCTTTGTGACTTCGAAACGGATCTCATGATCCCGACTCGATTTGTCGGATCGGCAGGCTTCCACTGCGTTTTCAAAAATATTTGTCAGGGCGCTGCGAACAATACCGGCATCAACTTCAAATCGACCAATGGTCGGATCAAAATAGTGGTGCAAGGCAATCTTATTATCTTTGACTTTGTAGGCAACGGTGTTCAATATTTCCTCGGCAAAATCGAGGACGTCCACCGTTTCCCATTTCAGATCCTTTTCCTTAGCATAAAAAAGGATATCCATCACCATTTCCCGGATGCGGCCCACCATTAAACGGACAGTATCCCAGCCTTCTCGGACCTGACCCTGGTTTTCTTTTTTGAAGCCGGCATCCAGCAGGTACATACCGCCGTCTAAACCGGTAAGCAATCCTTTGATTCCGTGTGAAACCGAACCGATCATCAATCCCAAAGAAGCCAATTGGTCTTCCAAACGACGGGTTCTGGTAATATTGGTGGACATCTCCATTACCTGGGTGATATTGCCGGATAGATCACGGATAGGTGCTGTCTGGATGAGCACATGGTAGATTTCCCCGTTTTTTGCAGCAACCTCCATCTCACACTGGTGGGAACGACCATCTTTGAAGGTTTTCATCACCGGACAATCCGGACAAGCGTCTTCCCTTCCTTTGTATAGCCGGTAGCAAAAAGCCCCTACCGTCAAGTCGAAATCCTCCTGAAAGCGCCGGTTGGCAGCCCGGATGGTCAAATCGGGATCCTGAACGGTAATATAACAGGGGGCCTCGTCGAAAAGCTGTTGATAACGTTGTTGAGTGGCCTGGAGCCGGTCCTGGAGCCGCCGGACTTCGCCGATATCGGCCCCGATCTCCACCACCAATACCACCGCCCCATCGCTATTTTGAATGGGAGCTGTGTGTACCATCACCGGGCCCCGGCTGCCATCATGGTAGACAACCGTCATCCGGCGTCGCACGCCGGTGCCTGTAACCAGAGTCTCTTTCACCGGCGACATCTTCGGCAAATCATCGGCATAGCAAACACCGGTAGGTTTACCGACATGATTCCCCAACCGTTCCCGATATAAGGAATTGATAGCGATAATCTCTTGGCGACGGTTATGAATGGCTACAAAACAAGGGAGTTCGTTAAAGTAGTTGATACCCGTATCCAGATCCCCGGCAATCCCTCTAAGGGCCGAGCTCAACCCCTCAACTGCCTGACCTACCGCAGCAACCCGCTCGCTTTTAATCAGTCGAGCCGTCTGTTCTTGCACCAGATTCTCTAGATTTTCCGTATAGGCCCGTAACTGGGTTCGCATACTGATCCGGTCACGCGCCCGCTTCAGTGCGATTTCCAAAACATCATCATTTATTGGCTTTGTGATGAAATCGGTAGCTTCCAATTTAAGACACTTGATGGCCAAATCCATATCGCCGTGTCCGGTAAGCATAATTACTTCCGTATCAGGGCTTGTTGCCTTGATCTCCTGGAGAAGATCGACGCCGTCCATCTTAGGCATCTTGATATCGGTGAGGACAATGGGTGGAGCGTGCTTCTTGAATACGGATAAGGCCTCTTTGCCATCCTGGGCTGTGAAGACCTGGTAACCGATGTCCATTAGAGAAATGCTCAGAACTTTTCGGATCCCCTCTTCATCGTCGACCAATAAGATCTTCTCTTCCATCTTTATCCCGTCGTTGCGGCAAATGATGATTGACTCACCTTTGCCGCCTTGCCCCGTCGTAGTTTAAAACAATAGTGACTACCTTTCTCGTAAAGCCATCAGCTGAATAGCTGTATTCAGAAGTTCTTTTGCATCGGGGGGTTTCTCCAGATATGCTTCGGGATCGGGCAGAGGGTTATTCAGGTTGATTTTCAGCATTTTCAGGTAGTGCCGGAAGGTTTTTTCCTCTACCGCCGACAGCATAATGACGGGGATTCGGCATAGTCGTCGGTCTGTTTTCAGGCTTTTATACATCAACGCGCCACCTGTACCCGGCATCATCACGTCAAGAATGATAAGGTCAGGCCCAATTTCACGGGCTTTTTCCAAGCCGGCAGCCCCGTCACGACAGGTCTCTGCCACATATCCGCTTGTCTTGAATAAAGCAGAGATAAATACCCGCATGTCCATGGCATCATCTACGATAAGAACAATCCCCCCGGCAGTCCTTGAAAAGGCAGAGGCATCATGTGATGATTGGTTTTTGTTACCCTTATTCATCCGCCACCTTGTCAGGATGGTTCACACTGGTTACCGGACAGGCGGAACGTAAAACAACCTGTTCCACCGTAGATCCCAACAACGCCAGTTCCGGATCAATTTCTCTCGTATGGTGTGCCATGACTATCAGATCGGCTTGTTTTTCCCGGGCAAATTTGAGAATTTCCACGTAGGGTGTCCCTTCACGTGTCCCGACTTCGTAATTATCGAAATCCTTCAATTCAGGGATATACATGGTTTCGATCCGCCCTTTGGCTTCATTAATCCGGCCTTCGATCTCCGACTGGCCGCTTACTTTTCCCGGTTCACCTGCATTGATATCCACTGCATGGAAAATATGCAGGCGTGCGTTAACCTCTTTGGATAGCTTGGCGGCCCACAGGAAGGCACTATTTGAGGCTTTGGTAAAATCGGTACAGATCACGATGTTGGAAAAAAGCTTCCAACAGGTGGTACATGGACGGCTGACGATAATCACGGGGCAGCGGGCACTTTTGGCCACTTTTTGCATGGTGCTGCCCACCACACTTCGGTATCGGGTGGCACCGATGTCCTCATCCCGGGTATGGGCTCCCATGATAATCATGTCAACATTCTCTTTACGGGCTTTTCTCAGGATCTCACGGTGTGGTACACCGATTACCGCTTCCAGTGTTGAATTCTCACTGTCCTTGAGCAGATTTTCATAAGTGTACTTCATTTCCTCGGTCACCCATTCGACGTAATCCGGGTCGATCGATTCCGTCTCCCCGGTTCTGACATCAGTCACAAAGGAGCTGTAGCCACGCGTGGGAACACCAAGAACATGAAAGACCATCAGCTTGGCATCCCATTTCAGCTCCAGGTCAAAAGCCACTTTGGCCGCATTGTCGCAAGCCGGTGAGGACGTTGTAGCAAACAGGATTTTTTTAAACATAAGCCATCTCCTTACTTAGGATTACGAAGATATTTGGGGCAAGATCAAAGGAGGGAATCTGTATATTGAATACCGCGACAACCGATAACGCAACCCAATAACATATTCGTAACCCTATAAACGGCATTCCCTGGGTGTTCCATGAAACCCGAGCTCCCAGCCGATTCCCTCAACAAACTCAAAAAAAGTGAACACGGTATCGAACTCGAAAACGTCCATCTGGTCCCCGAAAATCACATGCTTCAGCTTGCCCAGGCGGACCTCCATATCCAGTAGCATGTCCACTTGAAACTCCTTGATGGAAACGGTTTCCCCATCACAATGCCCGCGGAAGCTTCGGTAGATCTCAAACCGTGGTTTTCCAGGAAAACCAACCATCTCTACTGTTTTCTCCAGCACCAGCCGTCTTATACTGTCAACTTTACAGCCCTTAGTCGGTCCTTTGTGGAATTGCTCCAACAAATCGGAAAAAAAAGGGTTCAAATGGACCAGGCTTTCATAGGTATCCAGCATCTTGAAAAAGCTTCGCAGGGTATACCCTGTTTCCAGTTCCACCGGCTTTGCAAATGTTGACAACAAGGCGGTAAGTTCTCCTTGACCAACGCCTGTGATCTTTCCATCTACATTAAGACGGACTATGTCCATGGATTATTCTTCCCGGGGCAACAGATGTTCAGGAACCTCCACCATACCCAAAAGGAGCGGTTTGAGAAAAGACCAGCGGATTCCGATCTTGTATACTTCTTCCAGATCCCGGATGGCATCCCAGCAGTTGTGGCAGGGCGTCACCACTAATTTGGCACCGGTGGCCAGGATCTGGTCCCTTTTGACCGTCAACCCGATGTTTCGCTCTTTCCGATACCGGCCGATCCCGTTGAGCCCGCCGCCTCCGCCACAGCAGAAATTATGTTCCCTGCAAGGTTTCATCTCGCGAAAGTCTTCTGCAATATAACTCATGATTTCTCTGGCGTAGTCACCGAGACCTCCATTTCTAATGTAGTTGCATGAATCCTGGTAGGTAACGGGTTCCTTGATTTTTTTAGCAGGATCGATTTTTAATTTCCCGGTGCGCAAAGCCTCCGCCACCCACTCCACATAGTGAAAGCTTTCTATGGGAGTTTTCCCGGACTTGATACCCGCCCAGTAAGGCCCTTCCAAAACCGTCGCCCGGTAAGCGTGGCCACATTCGGTGACCACCATTCGTTTGGGCTTTAATCGGTCCATGGCCGCATAAACACTCTCTACCTGTAATTTGCAGGCACCCCAATCACCGGCAAACATGGCCAGGCTTGTCTCCTCCCATCCCTGGCTGGGAACGGTCCAGTTCTCACCGGCAATGTGAAAAAGAATAGCTGCCTCGGCCAGGTCTTCCGGGTAGTGTTTGGGTTCCCTTGCATTAACCGTGTAGATGATGTCCGCATTTTCCTTATCGACGGGAATCTCCAGTCCCGGCCAGTCCTCTTCATACTCTTCTACCATCCATTCACAGGTATCCACCCAGTCTTCGGTAGTAATGTCCATCTGTGCCTTATAGATTCGGTGCATTCCGGAACCAATCTTTAATTCCCATGGGACAAAACCATGGGAGAAGCAAAGACCCCTCACATAGCCGAACATCACGCCCATATCGATGCCGAACGGGCAGTAGGTGGCGCAACGATTGCAGCAGGTACATTTGGCCCAGGCCGTGTCCATGACATAACGCATGAACTCGTTATCCACCTTTCCTTTCCTTTTGACAATCTCTCCCAGTGTGGACTGGATCTTATAAGACGGGACCTGTTTGGGATCCCTTTTATTGGCCAGGTAGATAAAACAGCTATCCGCACACATTCCGCAATGTGCACAGATTTCCAGCCATGTGCGAAGCCTGGACTTGCAGGTCTTTTCTATGGTGGCCCACAAAGCCTCTGTGTCCACATCTAACCGCGTCATTTCGTCATAGTATTGCTTGCCGCTCTTATCCGCCAATAGAGCGTTCAGTTTTTCCTTTGTATCAACAACCTGTTTATTGCAAAGAATTCCTTCGGGCATAAGTATTCACCCCCATTCAAAAAAAACAAAATATTTGTTGTTACGCAAGGCCTACCAGGCCATTCCTTTGTTTTTCATTCCACCGCGCTTGATACCATAGTCCATTCCCATCTGAGCCCTGGAGAGAAAAAAGAGCAAAAAATGGGACAGTTTAGTAAATGGTATGGCCACCAGCATGATCTCGCCACAGAGAACATGAGCAATGATCCAAAAGTCATAACTACCCACCTGATGAAATGCAAAAAAACCGGTAATAAACGGCGCGACAGCAATGGCAAGCACGAATAAATCATAAGGTTTAGTGAGGATGCGCACTTCCGGCAAGGCAATGCGTCGACAGATAATAAACACTGCTGATACGATGACGCACGTGGTCATAAAATCGGCGATACCCTCCGGTAATGTGGGCAAGCTGAATCCCCATCGCTCTAATAGCAGCACATTGTGGCCCATGAGAAAAACGGGTGTAGCCAGCAGGCAGATATGAAAGATGAATACCAGAATCGTGAAGCCGGGATAATAACGCCAGCTGCGAGTGCCGAAGGGAACTAGCCAGAAGAGGATGGAACGAAGGGCACCTTTTATCCCGTACACCATATTCTGCGTATACGAGACGCGATCCATCTGCCAATTCAGGCCCCGGATATACCACACCAGACGATAGAACAAACCAAAGAAAAAGATGCCGAAGGAAAGCCAGGCCAGTGGGCCGGTTACCAATTCATACATAAGATACTCCTTTTACTCCTCATCTCGTTCTGTAAGAAACAGCCAAAACCATGTGATTCCCACCAACGCGGCAACCATTAGAACATAGGTGACGTTTTTGGTGTGCAGCATAAACTCTTGAAGTGTATGAATGGTTTCCATTGTCTTAATATTCCTTTTCTGAAGAGTTTGACCCTGCATTAATGGGCATCGTAATCCGGATGCTCATACAGCACGGGCATCCGTGTCACGATAAACCGATAGATCAAAACACCCAAGGTTACAATAAATACACTTATGCCGATCTCCATCCAGTGAGGGAAATACCGTTCGCTGGTGGGTAAATGCCAGTTGAAAGCCACCAGGCAGACATTGAAGCGGTTCACGATGATGCCCAGCACAGACCAGGCTGCCGTCCATCGGATCAGGGTAATGTTCTTATCCCTCACACCAACCGCATATAAAAATGCAGGCAGGGCGACGAAACCCAATAGTTCCACCAGATACCAGATACCGTATCCTGTTGCCAGATAGTGCCAGTTGTTACCGGTACTGATACCAATGACCTTGACGATGAAGTAACCGGCCAGAACGAACGCTGCCGCTTTTCCGAATCCAAGGGGCAGGACGTCCTTTTCCGCCAGGTGGGCCTCATCCATTTTATGAAAGAAAAACCGGTGGGCCATGGTACTTTCGAAGATCACCATGGAAAGCCCCGCTATCACCGCTGTCACAAAGAAATAGATAGGAAGGTAGGGTGTATACCACAACGGATGCAATTTCGATGGAGCGAGGAGGAACAAAGCCCCCAAGGAAGACTGGTGAAGGGTGGAAAGCACAACACCTAATATGGTCAGCAGTAATGTCAATTTGACTACAATGCTCCGTGCACGCTTGAGCCCCAACCACTCCAAAGCCGCAGGTGAAAACTCAATGAACAGCACGGTGAGATAAAGGGCAACGCAGGCGGCCACCTCGAAAAGCAAGCTGGTTGTTCCCTGCCGGACGAGAAAGGGGTATGGTAGCCGCCAGGGGCGGCCGACATCGTAGTGAAGGGCTATCACTACCAGAGCGTAACCCAGAAACCCGGTAAGAATCGCAGGGCGAACGGCCACGCGATACTGTTTCATTCCGAAAAGATAAACCGCAGCCGAGGTGACGAACCCGCCGGCTGCCAATGCTACGCCGCACAGCAGGTCGAAACTGATCCAGATTCCCCAAGGGTTGTAATCGGATAAATTGGTAACCGCATCAAAACCAAAAGTGAATCGGAGGATGGTCAGGACCCCTCCCACCAGCAGAATGACACCAGCCGCGATATTGAACGGCGAGAACACCGGTTTACCCATGGTGGTTGCATCTTCAGACATTAAGGATTCCTCCTGAAAAGTTCTGTCAATCCGGCTTGCACCGGTTATGCATCTTTTTCGCTATCATCTGTAACATCCGACTCTTGATCGGTGGTGGATTCGGCCTCCGCCCTGGCTTTGGCCTCGGCTTCCAAAGCCTCTTTAATCGCTTTTTCGATTGCTTGTGTTTTCTCCTGTTTGGCCTTTTCCATCACCTCGTCCAAGCGCGCGACCGCTTTTTCCTCGGCATCGGCTAACGTTGATGCAACAGCCTGAGCTTTTTCTTCGGCGGCGATTTTCTCCTTGCGCTTGTTCATGGCATAAATGCCTGTGAGCAGAATCGGCCAGAGCCCAACCACCATCGGAACCGCACCCAGGGCACCGGCGGTGAGTTCCGGTGCCGGGGTGATGCCCAAATCCATGCGCATGCCAATGGATTCAAAGGGTACTGAGGATAGGTAAAGCCATGAGGTTCCACCCATTTCCCGTTCACCGTAGATATGGTCCACATACGTGTCCGAACGGCGGGCTATGCGCTGACGTGCAATTTTCAACAGATCGTCACGTTTGCCAAAGACCAACGCTTCGGTGGGACATGATTCCACACATCCGGGCAGTTTGCCTTCCACGACTCGGGGGTGGCACATGGTGCACTTCATCACCTGTGGTGAAAAAGGGTTGTCGTATTCATATGTGGGAATCTCGAAAGGACATGCGATCATGCAATAGCGACACCCCACACACACCGACTGGTCATAGGTTACTGCGCCCTCTTTGGTTTTTTTAAAGGCCTTGACGAAACATGCCGAAGCACAGGCGGGCTCAAGGCAGTGATTACATTGCTTTTTAACAAAAACCTTCCCATTACCGGCTCCCGATTTTTGGTTAACCACAGTGTAGGTTTTGGATGTGGTACGCCGATCTTTTTCCAATACGGTGAGATCGGTAAAGGGTTTTTCCGGTGCAGGCAGTGCGTTAACCGCGTTGCAGGCCCCTTCGCACCGTCGGCACCCGATACACAAAGTTGTATCGTGAAGGACCGCTATCGAATCCGGGTAGCCCTCGAAATGGTGAGTAGTTGCGGCCGAGGCCTTGCGACCGGCTACGGCGGTCATTCCCGCTGCGCCGATCCAACCGAGAAATTTTCTCCTGGAAAGTGACATGATCCACCCTCAACTTGCAGTTTATGGCCGTTTCAACCGGCCCCTATCCTTTTTTCTTTTCCACGTGGCAGGCATTGCAATCCCTTGAGCCGGGTTTTTCAAGACCCATTGACTCGTGACAGCCGATGCATTGCTGATGATAGGCACCCACCAGTCCCGGCCTGAAAGCGTCGGCGCTTTCTATCGTATTGCTATGGCAACTGCCGCATACCGGCGGTTTGTCCGTAGGCGGGCTATTGTGGTGGCAGCCCTGGCATAAGGTTCCTTTTTCACTGTGGAAATAGCCGGCCAGTTTACTCCCTTCGGCCTTTTCAATTAATGCTTTGACGATCCTTCCATGGGGAAAGTCGGCCGGTTCAAATTGGTCCGACAACCGCCCGATCGTCACTTTCTCGGGAATCTGGTGAGTTGCATAGGTTTTTGTTTCCAAGTCTCGTTTCCGTATCAAATCAGAAGCGATGCCCGCTGTTTTCAGGTGATTGGAAAGATCCACGTGACTCGGCAGCGGCACCATGTGACAAGCTTTGCAGGATTTATCCGTTGCCTTGTCTTTTTTTCCCGGAAAGGTGTGGCAACCGGCGCACTGGGGTTCCATCTGTTTTGCCCGGTGACACCCGATACAACTGGATTGAGCGCTGACGCGGTGCATGGCCTGGGCCAGATTGATATGATCACCCTCTTTTTTACCACTGGTTGTGTGACAGGTACTACACGATTTCAGGTCGGCATGGTGGCAGACTTTGCAGCTATCGTTGTATTCTTCATGGGCCATGTGATCGAAAGGAACAGGATTCATTGTCGCCGGCCGTTCCTTTACCGGCAATTCTTCCGCCCCGGTTTTGACCAGAACCCTGTCCGGCTGGTTTTGCTGTAACCGTGGAACCTTTTCGGCCACTTCAATCCCTTCCCGGTAATCGGCATCATGACAGCTCAGGCAGTCCACGGGCCCCGCCTTTTGGTTTTTGGCACTTTTTTCCCGGTGGCAACCGATACACTGGTAGTGGGCGGCCTCTTTAATTGCCAAGGTGTTTTCTACAGGCACATCTTTATGGCAATAGATACAGGCACCTTCGTTACCTTTGGTGTAGATCAGCTTTTTTTCCTTCTGATCATACTCATGATGGCAGGTTCCACATTTCTCACCGTTAGCCTGTATATGGCGAAAATGAAGGGATTTATCAAAAGGGATATCCGACCACGTAGAGGCGACTGCCGGGACCTTTTCATGACAGCCTCCACAGGTCTGAGGACCGCTTTTTTGCCCTGACACCGCCAGGTCTCTATGACAGCTGATGCAGTTGATATGGTAAATATCCGCCACAGCCTGCCGGTCAGTATCCTCTATGCGTTTGAATTTAGGTGACAAACGCCCTTTT
>DAOWNV010000339.1 GCA_030642405.1 Desulfosarcina sp. | reverse complement strand
GTTGTTTCTCAACAACCTGACATTGCCATGCCAGTTTGGCCAAGGAGGTACTTTTCCCTGCACCTCGGGATCCGACCATGGCAATAAGTTTTTGTTTACCCTTTTTGCAGTAAAGATGTGTTTGTCTTTTTTTGCATTGAAAATCCGTTGGGTTTACCGTTGAAGACGGGAATGATCGTGAATCTATTTTCTTTTCAATCGGTCTTGTAGCTTCCTGTTTCGTAGAAAGTGTGACACGATCGGTTTGCATTTCTTCTTCCATTTCCTGCGAGAGTATTTCCGAAAAAGGACTGTCGGCAGATGGTTTAGGTGTTTCCTTGTCTATTGCTGCGGTTATTTCCACACTCTTTTTTTTTATTTTTCCGAAAAAGCCACCGGACCGGACTTCTTTGGCGGACAGAATCACTGCATTTTCACCAAATTCAGCTTTTACCAAACGAAGTGCTTCGTTCATATCGGCGGCCTCAAAACGTTTAATCTGCATCCGAGGCCTCCACGGTCCCTACGATCTGTATTTTTGCAGTGCTGACGATCTCATCGTAAGACAGCACGGCAATACCGTTAACAAACCGGTCGACTAATTTTTTCAAATGACTCCTGATCTGGGCGGAACAAACAAGCAGGGGTTGAACACCTAAAGATTTATAATCTTCCATCTTAACCGTTAGATCGTCCATTGTAGACTTGGCGTATGCCGGATCAATAGCCAAAAAGGCCCCTTGCTCTGTCTGCTGGAGAGATTCAGCAATGGTTTTCTCAACATTCTGGTTCAAAGTTAGAACATGGAGTTGCCCATCCTCTGCCTGGTAATAATTGGTAATCGTTCGGGCCAAAGCCTGACGAACATGTTCCGTTAAAATGTCCTGGTTCTTCGTGCCTGGCGCCCAATCTGCCAGTGTCTCAAGGATAGTTGGCAAATCGCGAACCGGTACTTGCTCCATCAGCAGGTTTTGGACAACCCGGACCACACCACCCAAAGCGATGAGGTTTGGAACCAGTTCTTCCACAACTTTCGGGTGACTATCTTTGAGAGTATCCAGCATTTTCTGAACCTCTTGCCGACCAATCAGTTCGTGTGCATGGCGACGAATGACATCCGATAAATGGGTTGTTAAAATCGTTGCCAGATCGACCACGGTATACCCTTTTGCCGTAGCATCTTCCCGCGCTGATGGCTTTATCCAAAACGCCTCCAACCCATAAGTTGGTTCCCTGGTGGCTATTCCGTTAATTTTTGTATCAACACCACCCGGGTTCATTGCCATCAGATGGTTGACCATTAAATCACCGCCGGCGACTTCGATCCCTTTCAACAAAATAGAATAGGCACCCGGCTTTAATTTCATATTGTCCTGAATATGGATGGAAGGGACAACAATTCCAACTTCCTGGGCGATCTGAAGGCGAATCGATTTGATCCGTTCGAGAAGTTCACCATTTTGTTCTACATCCACAAGGGGAATCAAACCATATCCTACCTCAAGGGCAAGAACATCGATAGGCGGTAAAGGTTTAAATACTTCCGGCTGTTTTTCTTCGGTCATTTCCTCTTGTTCCAAGGCGTTCTCTTGCTCTTCCTGAACTTTCGCTTTTTGTGTCTGAATAATCAGATAAGACACAAAACCCGATGTTCCCGATAAAATCAAAAAGGGAAGTGTAGGCAATCCAGGGACCAGGGCCAACCCGAAAAGAATCGCCGTAGCCACCATGAAAGCCCGCGGTTGAGCCAGCAACTGGCTACCAATCTCCATGCCCAGACTTTTATCCGACCCGGCCCTGGTAACAATGATTCCGGCAGACGTTGAAATGATCAATGCGGGAATCTGGCTGACCAAGCCATCACCCACGGTGAGAAGTGTATAGGTCTGGGCGGCGTCTGAGAAATTCATGCCTTTTTGAAATACACCGATTGCCAGCCCGGCCAATATGTTGATCAAGGTAATGATGATGCCGGCAATGGCATCTCCGCGGACGAATTTGTTGGCACCATCCATGGCACCATAATATTCCGCTTCTCGGCTGATCTGTTCGCGCCGCTCTCTGGCTTGAGTTTCATCAATCAATCCCGCGTTCAAGTCGGCATCAATACTCATCTGTTTTCCCGGCATGGCGTCCAACGTAAACCGGGCAGCAACTTCCGCAATTCTTCCAGCACCTTTAGTGATCACCATGAAGTTAATCACCACAAGAATGACAAAAACGATCAAGCCGACCAGAAAATTTCCACCAACGACAAAATCACCGAAAGCCATGATGACCTTGCCGGCAGCCTGGGTTCCTTCATGTCCATGTAAAAGAATCAATCGTGTAGAGGCCACGTTTAGTGAGAGGCGAAACAAAGTGGAGAGGAGCAATAAAGAAGGAAACGAAGAAAGATCCAGTGGTTTAAGCACATACATGCCAACCAGAAGGAGGATCAGAGCAAACGTGATATTAAAGGACAAAAACAAATCAAGGAGTATCGTCGGTATGGGAATGACCATGATCATCAGGATCGTCATAGCCGCAAGTCCCATAAATACGTCTGTATTGTTCACCAGGAAAGCGAAGCGGTTGAGTATCTGTTTGTTTTCAGCAATTTCCATAATGTGTATAGGGCTCCATTAATTCGGAAAGATTATTTTTGTACATAGCATATTCTGTGCCCATCTCAATTTTAACTAAAAGTGACACCTCGATTGTTGATAACTAATTGATAATATTTTTATTTTTTGTTTGCTGGTGATAATGGGTGGAAAAGAAATTTGGCATCAACTAAATGGAAGCGTCAAT
>DAOWNV010000158.1 GCA_030642405.1 Desulfosarcina sp. | reverse complement strand
ATTTTACCTTGGACAAAGACCCCATCCCTGGGTTTTTCAAAGGACTGCCCACCCCGGCGGCAGCCATGCTTGTCATGTCACCGTTGGTCATTTTCGACCATGCCTTGGCCCTTTCGTCCCAACGGATCGTCTTTTTGGGATTTTTTTCTGCGGTGACCATGGGGTTTGCCGGGATCATCATGAACCTCTATCCGATTCGGTATATCCATCTGGGTCGGACATTCAGCCGTCACCCCTGGTTTGGCAGAGCCAACCTTCTGCTTTTGACAGTGAGTATGTTTACTCCCATATTCGGGCAGATTTGCCTGGGTTACATGATCCTATATCTTCTATCCCCCTTGTTCACCTGGCAAATCCAACCGGAGGATGCAGCCCGCGAGAGCCGTCGGAAGCCAATCCCTGAAGCCTGAGCCAAAGGATTGTGAATTTTATTAATTAGCCGGAATCATCATACTACTTTTTTCGATTGGAGAGTTTCCATGGATTTATGCCCTTGCGGAAGTGAAATTGCTTTTGCCGATTGCTGCCTGCCGTTGATCGAAGGTGTCCGGTCGGCTGACACTGCCGAAGCCTTGATGCGTTCCCGATACAGCGCACATGCTACAAAGGCGTTCGGCCATCTTTTTGATACAACGTTGCCTGCCAAAAGAGATGAGGGTGACAAAATGGAAACCGCAGCCTGGTCTAAAAAACTGGATTGGGAGCGGTTGGAGATCCGTAGTGTCGTAGATGGTGGAGCAAATGACGAAAAAGGCACAGTTGAATTCGTCGCCCGGTACAGAAAAGACGGTAAGGCGTCCGAACATCACGAGATTGCCGAATTTGTCAAAGAGGAAGATCGTTGGTATTTCAAAGACGGTCAGGCCCCACCAGCCGTGCAGTCTATCCGTCAGGGGCCGAAAATCGGAAGAAACGAACCGTGTCCATGCGGAACCGGTAAAAAATACAAAAAGTGCTGCGGAAAATAACTGGTCTCCCAATGGCCTTTGGATGAATCGATGTTCATCGATCTCGTACGGAAACGTAGAAGTATTCGTAAATATCAAGATCGACCTGTCAAGCAGGAAAAGATATAACTGCTGGTGGAAGCCGCTTTACGGTCACCTTCGTCCCGCGGGTTCAATCCCTGGGCTTTTTTGGTCCAGGTATTCTAAAAGGTCTGTCATTGCCTCTGTTGGTTTCATATTCGACAGTGCCCGCCGAATATCTACGGTACTCTTGAGCTCCTCTTTATCCAGGAGAAGTTCCTCCTTCCGTGTGCCGCTTTGATGGATATCAATGGCCGGGTAAACCCTATGTTCGGCACAATCCCGGCTGAGTACCAGGTCCATATTTCCCGTCCCTTTGAACTCCTGATAGATGATGTCATCCATCCGGCTGCCGGTTTCCACCAGAACTGTCGCGATGATGGTCAGTGAGCCGCCATGTTCTATATTGCGGGCCGCACCAAAAATTTTGCGTGGAATCTCCATTGCATTGGCACCGAGCCCACCGGAAAGGGTCCGACCGTAGCTTTTTGTTTCAGCGTTAAAAGCACGGGCCATGCGGGTTAACGAATCGATAAAAACTACCGTATCTCGACCGGTTTCCGCACATCGCATGGCGGTGTGGATGGCAAGGCGGGTCATGCGCATGTGTTGGCTGGTGCTTTGGTCTGAAGAGGAGTAGAGGACGTGGGCTTTTTTCAGCCCTCTTTTGAAGTCCGTAACCTCTTCCGGCCGTTCGTTGACCAGCAGTATGAATACATCCATTTCAGGGTCGTTGATTGTTACCGAATTGGCCATATGCCGCAACAATGTGGTCTTGCCGGATTTGGGTGGCGAGATGATCAAACCTCGCTGACCGCGACCCATGGGGACAACAAAATCGAGGCTCTGACCTGTCAGGTCTTTGGGCCCCTGGGTCATTCGCAGGCGCGTTTCAGGGTTGATACTGGTCATTGTATGCATGGTCTCGGTCTGCGCGTATTGTTCCAGCGACAGGCCGTTAACCTGATTCACTTTCATCAGCTTCAGGTTCTGGTTCCCAGGATTACCGGGGCCTCCTTGACCTTCTATATAAGAGCCTTCCCGCAACCCTAATTTTGTGATCATGAAAGCCGGGACAAACGTGTCCTCAGGTTGTGCATGGTAATTGTTGTCCATACTACGCAGAAATCCAAAACCTTTATCCAATATTTCTAGATGCCCGGTTACCCGTTTCATGGGTAGACTTTAACTCCTATTATTTTTTTGATGAGTGCCTAAAATATAAAAATTCAAGCGTCGGACCGGCGGGGTGTCTTTTATTACATACGCTGGTGACGGATTGGTGTTGAAAACTATAGCCACATGATTAGTATTATAGAACAGTCTTTCTCATCTGACAACCTTTATCAGGAATGTATGATGGTACCGAAAATGAATGAATTGAGCCGATTTGACCCGTTTAACAACCGATTGTGCCGCGACGTCCGAAACGCGTTGTCCAAAGGATTTAATAATACCGTGGATAAACGGGAGATGGAACCGGTGCGTCGCATCGCCGATTTTTTTTTAGATGACCCTCAACCGGAACATATTTCTACATACATCGAAAAGCGTTTGGCCGCATACGAGATGGTTCTTACCAAGATTTTCGACCGGTGTCTTGAACACCCGTTGAATATTGCCATGGTCATTTGGGACCATGAACTCTTTTTTGAAACACACGAGTATTTAGAGCCATTTTGGATGGAATCCGATGGTAATATGAAAAAGCTTTATCAGGCTGTCATCCGGGCGGCAGGGACTTATGTTCACATCGAACAGGGAAACCTTACAGGTGCCAGACGAATTGCGGACAAAGCGCTTTCCGAATTAATGGTGCAAAAGGACCAGCTGTCGCTCTATGCCGATCCACAGTTGCTGTTGCCGAAGCTTAAGGTTTTGGATCCGGTGCCTCCAAAGCTTTCCGAAACAGGGGTTTGAGATCATTATAAACGGCTTTTCCGCTTTTAACCGCATAAGCGGCATAATCAATCGTTCAAATTGTTGTTTCATAAAGATAACATCTTTTTGGTGTTCATTTTCGGGCTTTTCCGATCAATGTGTCGATCGAGATTTGTACGACGGCTGTTTTGGACATCAGTTTATCGATATAGGCATCTCCCGCAGAGATGTGGTTGGGGGCATATTTGGCGATAAGAGCGCGGAGGGCCTTGAATTTTAACTCCTGATCTTCTATTATGTCAGCATTTCCGGATACCACAACACTTTCATATCGTGTTGAGAATTTTTCTGGAATGCGCTCGGTTTCGCCTACGACACAAAAGGAAACGCCTTTGTTAGCGGTAATGTTTTCCAATTTATGACCTTCGGTAGCACAGTGAAAAAAAAGTTTTCCTTTCATAACCACATAGTTCACCGGTATTCCGTAGGGTAGGTTGTTTTTACCTGATGTGGAAAGGATGCCGTACTCACCTCTCTTCAGCAAAGCCATGGAAGCCTCGCTGTCTAAATGTCGGTCTTCTCGTCGTAGTGATTTGGTCATGAACGGCCCTTTCTTCGGGTCGATTCTCATTATGGTTTTTTTGCTTTTATTGATTATCTTATCTTAGATACCTTCTTTTCATACCAAATGCAAATCGAACAAAGAGGTAAGATTATGATCATGGTTGAATCCGGCAGCGTTCGTGCCCTCGGCTTGTGCTCCGGGGGACTGGACAGTATTTTAAGTGCGTTGGTGCTTCGGGAACAGGGAATCGACGCGCATTGGGTAACCTTCGAAACCCCCTTCTTTTCTTCGGATAAAGCGAAAAAAGCTTCTGAACAAACGGGGATTCCGTTGACGGTGCAAAGGATCACACCTGTCTATATGAAGATGATGCGATCGCCTTCGGTGCAATATGGCAAAAACATGAATCCGTGTATGGACTGCCATGCGTTGATGTTCCGCCTTGCCGGGGAGATGATGACCAAAAATGGGTTTGATTTTCTTTTTTCCGGTGAAGTGTTGGGTCAGCGGCCCATGAGTCAGAACAAAACGTCCCTGCGTTATGTAGAAAAGCATTCAGGGTATGACGGATACATCGTCAGGCCTCTTTGCGCAAAAAATCTACCGGAGACCCCTGTTGAAAAAAAGGGATTGGTAGACCGCCATCAATTGTTTGATATTTCCGGGCGAGGCCGGAAACAGCAGTTGCAGCTGGCGGAAAAATTCGGCGTGACCGATTTCCCGGCGCCAGCTGGTGGATGTTTGTTGACGGATAAAATATTCAGCCGAAGACTCAAAGATCTTTTCGGCCATCAGGAAACTTACCCGGAAAAAGATTTGGAACTGCTGAAATACGGCCGCCACTTGCGTTTGGCCCCAACGACAAAAATTGTTGTGGGGCGAACCTGCGAGGATAACGAAAAGATTAATACTTGTATTGATCCGGATACGGACCTTGTTCTGAACGTGGATAATTTTCCAGGTCCGCTTCTCGTGATGCCTTCCGGCGGACCGGAACCAATGTTAATGTTGGCTGCTGGTATTTGCGCCGGCTACAGCAAGGCTTCCAACGATCTTCCGGTCACGGTAAACGTGAAGGAGCGCAAGGAATATAGGCAGGTGACGGTGCTGGGAATACCGCCGGGGGAGTGCAAGAAATTTATGATTTGATTAAACTTTTGGCTCTTAGTTGACCACACGCGGCCCCAATATCCTGCCCTTTGCTATGACGAATGATGACGGTGTAATGGTGGTCGGCCAAAAAATCCTGAAAACGGTTAATCCGGTTTACGCTTGGGCGTCTGAATTCGCTACCCGGGTACTCGTTAAAAGGGATCAGGTTGATTTTTGCCTTCACGGGTCGCAGTATTTCTACCAGCTTTTTTGCGTCGGCCATGCTGTCATTAACACCTTTCATAAGGATGTATTCGAAGGTAATTTTTCGCCGGGGGGGCAGGGGGTATTGCTTGCAGGCCTCGATGAGATCGGCAATGGGGTATTTCCGGTTGATGGGCATAAGCCGGGATCGGGTTCCATCATCAGCGGCATTGAGAGAAACGGCAAGATTCACCTTGGTGTCGTTCCCCAGTTTTTTCATATTCAGGATCAATCCTGCCGTGGAAACGGTGACTCTTCGACTTGAAATCTTAAGACCCCAGTCTCCATTGGTAATAACCTTGATGGCCTGAACAACATTGCCGTAATTGGCCAATGGTTCTCCCATGCCCATAAAAACAATGTTGGTCATAGGCATGCTCTTATTTGCGGCTACTTTCCGTTTAACATCACGAACCTGGGAGATGATTTCCCCTGCAGACAGGTTTCTCATAAATCCTCCCTTGGCCGTCATGCAGAAGTCGCATCCCTGGCTGCATCCGACCTGGCTGGAAACGCATAGAGTGAAATGATCCTTTTCAGGGATCAGTACTGTCTCAATATGCAGGTCGTCGTGGAGTCGAAACAGCAGCTTGGTAGAGCCGTCCTTGGACTTTTTTTCCTCTTCCACCACCAGGCGAGGATTGATGAAAGCATCTTTCAGTGCTGCACGCAAAGGCTTACCAATATTGGTCATGTCGTCAAAACGATCGGCCTGATGAAGATATATCCACCTCAACAGTTGATTGGCACGAAAAAGTGGCTGGTTGTTTTCCTTCAACCATTGAGCCAATTGGTTTTGGGATATGTCTTTGATGTCGTTTTTTCTTGCTATTGCGGTCATGATATGGGATCCACGGGTCGAAAAGTTGTTGGTCGGAAAGTCATTAATTTCGCCTTTGTCATTTCTGCCTGTTTATATTGTTACACTTTTTATTTATTGACATACCATTTAAAAAAAACTATTTTCAAGGTTTTAGTTCATATAGTGGTGGAAAGTCATGTTTGACACACTGAGTGACAAGCTGGATTCGGTTTTTAAGCAGCTCAAAGGAGAGGGCAAGCTTTCTGAAAAGAATATTGCCGATGGCATGCGGGCGGTGCGTATGGCCCTTTTGGAAGCCGATGTCCACTACCAGGTAGTGAAAAAGCTGGTTGCTGACATTAAAGAGCGTGCCCTCGGACAAGAGGTTATGGGGAGCCTGACACCTGGCCAGCAGGTAGTGAAGATTGTCAAAGAATCGTTGACGCAGCTTATGGGTGAGACCCACCAGGAGTTGAATCTGTCCGGTGAGAATCCGGTCTCGGTAATGCTGGTCGGTCTTCAAGGGTCGGGTAAAACCACCACTGCCGGCAAGTTGTCTGTGATGCTGAGAAAAATCGGCAAGCAGCCCTATCTGGTACCGGCGGACGTTTATAGGCCCGCTGCCATCGATCAGTTGAAAAAGCTGGGAGGACAGTTGGATGTTCCGGTTTTTGATGCAAAACCGGATATGGACCCGGTAGTGATATGTCAGGAGGCGCGCGTGGCTGCTCAGAAGGCAGGATGTGACGTCCTTTTGCTGGATACTGCCGGACGGCTTCACGTTGATGAAGAGCTGATGGACGAATTGTCGCGTATCCAATCCTCGGTGAAACCAACGGATATCTTGCTGGTGGCCGATGCCATGACCGGTCAGGATGCGGTGAATATCGCACAGTCCTTTGATGAGAGGCTGAACATCGGTGGTGTCGTACTTACGAAAATGGACGGGGATGCCAGAGGCGGTGCGGCCCTGTCCATCCGTTCCATTACCGGAAAACCCATCAAGTTTATTGGTGTGGGTGAAAAGCTCAGTGAACTGGAGGCTTTTCATCCCGATCGAATGGCTTCGCGAATTCTTGGTAT
>DAOWNV010000181.1 GCA_030642405.1 Desulfosarcina sp. | reverse complement strand
TTTTGACAATATGAAAATTCCAAAGGAAAATCTTATCGGCACGGAAGGAGAGGGCTTTATTCATCAGATGCAACAATTCCAGCATGAGAGATTTGCGGTTCTGCCCATGGCTTATATCGGGATTCAAGAGACTATTAAGGAAACTATTGAATATCTGAAAGGCAGAGTGGTATTTGGCGAACCTCTGATCAAAAAGCAAGTGCTGCGCCACCGTCTGGCCCATTGGCTGGCCCAGTCGGAAACCCTTCAGCAATTGACCTACCATATTGTTCGTATGAAAATGGCCGGGCAGGATGCTACCAGGGAGATATCCATGGGCAAGCTTTTAGGGGGTGACATACTAAACGATGTAACTTCCGGCTGTCTACAGATGTTTGGAGGGATGGGCTTTATGAATGAAATGACAATATCCCGGCGGTTCAGGGATACCAGGCTGATTTCAATTGGTGGTGGTGCCAGCGAGGTCATGAACGAAATTATCGCAAAAACCTATGGTTTTTAAAAAACTGTACTGTTTTAAGAAGGGGGAGATGGCCTGTTTCATTTCCCCCTTTGGATAATGGCGGGAACTCCTCATACGTTTCGTAAAAAATATAGCATAAAAAGTTTTTTGGCAAAGGGCAGACAACAACGGCGAAATCGCCACTGACGAATGATGGAGCCCATTGACCCGAAAAATGTTTGATCGGCTGATTGCAAAGACAAAAGATATCTAATAATTATTTCTCGCGCCACGTCGGCTTACGCTTTTCAAGAAAAGCTGCAACACCTTCTTTGGCGTCCTCGGTAGAACAAAGCCTTGCAAAAGCTTCATTCATGTATGCGAAGGCCTTGTCGTAGTCCAAGTCGGCCGCCGAGTAGAAAGCGGATTTTGCGATCTGAACGGCAATTGGGCTTTTTACTGCCAATATTTTTGCCCATCGACGGGTTTCCATCTCCAAATCATCCGCCGATACAACCTTGTTGATCAACCCCATTTCTAATGCTGCAGGCGCTTTTATCAACTCCCCGTATAAAAGCAGTTCCATGGCCCTTTTTCGCCCCACGGAACGGGTAACCGGGATCACAGGCCCTATACAATTGAGCCCCACATTTATTGCAGTGAGCCCCATTTTTGCATTTTCTGCAGCAATAGCCAAATCCGCTGCTGCCACAAGGCCCGCACCATTTGCCGCAGCGACGCCATGAACCTGAGCGATCACCGGTTTTTTTATTCGGCTGATGGTAACCAAAGGCGTTTCCATGTTTTCAACCCACTGTCTGCACTCAAACGTTGTCGTGTCCGACAGGGACAGGTTTCCAACATCGATACCCGCACAAAATACTCTACCTGCTCCTTTGAGAATAATCACACGAACGGCGGAATCATTATCCAAATCCAATAGCGCCTTATTCAATTCCGCTGCCATGGATAGCGTAAACGTATTTAGCTGATCCGGGCGATTCAAGGTAATCTCACCGATGTAATTCTCCAACTGTTCAACCAATACGGTGTCAGTCATCCTGACCCTCCTTAGGCACATGTTGATATTGATCAATCACTTGTTAAGAACTATGTTCTTTTACCATACAAACAACAACAAATCCAACATATATGAAATTAAGCCCCTACCCTTTACAATACACATCGATGATGATATTGCATATTTTTGCGCTGTATTTTGTGTATTTTTTCAGATATTTAATCCACGTTAAGGATGGAAATACTCAATGAAATTCACACCCGTTATCGGTCTTGAAGTTCATTCCCAGTTAAAAACGCAAACCAAGATTTTTTGCAGTTGCTCTACCGCTTTCGGTTCACCACCGAACACACATACCTGTCCGGTATGTCTGGGCATGCCGGGCGTTTTGCCGGTTCTTAACAAAAAGGTGGTGGATTATACGATTAAAATGGCCCTGGCAACCCATTGCACCGTACAAAAGGAGAGCCGGTTTGCCAGAAAAAACTATTTCTACCCGGATTTACCTAAAGGATACCAGATCTCTCAATACGAACTTCCCATAGCAACCGATGGTCATCTTGACCTCGAAATTAACAAACAGGCACTGCGTATCGGCATCACCCGCATTCACATGGAAGAAGATGCAGGTAAACTGATGCACGATCCTGACCGTCCCGTCAGCCGGGTAGACTTAAACCGCGCAGGTGTTCCGTTAATGGAAATTGTCAGTGAGCCGGATATTCGTAGCCCGGAAGTTGCGGGAGAATACCTGCGCCGGCTTCGCGCAATTTTACGATACCTTGATATAAGTGACGGCAACATGGAGGAAGGCAGCTTTCGCTGCGACGCCAACGTTTCGATTATGCCTGAAGGGTCAACGAATTTCGGCACACGCACCGAGGTAAAAAACCTCAACTCTTTCAAGCACGTGGAAAAGGCGATAACTTATGAGATTGCCCGCCAGAAGGAAATCCTTCTCGATGGAGGAGAGGTAATCCAGGAAACGCGGTTATGGCAGCCTGACAAAGGGCGTACCGTCTCCATGCGGGGGAAAGAGGATGCTCATGACTATCGCTACTTTCCCGATCCGGACCTGCTTCCATTGGTCATCGATGACCAATGGATCGCCGGCATGCAATCGCAGATGCCCGAACTTCCTGCCCAGCGTAGAGAACGATACATAACCGAGCTTGGCTTGTCCTCTGCCGATGCAGCCGTGTTGACCGGAAGCCGTGCACTTTCAGACTATTTCGAAGCCTGCCTGTGCCTGCTGAACAACCCCAAACTGGTTACCAACTGGATAATGGGTGATCTGCTGGGCCTGCTAAACGCCAGAGGCTTGAAGATCAATCATTCCCCGATCTCACCTGAAAAACTAGTTGGGCTTTTGGAATTACTGGGCAAAGACGTTATCAGCGGGAAAATCGCCAAAACTGTTTTCGAAGCCATGGCCGAAACCGGCTTGCCGGCAAAAACGATTGTTGAGGAAAATGAGTTGGTGCAGGTATCGGACTCCTCGGCCATTGATCCTATTATAGATGCCATTATCAATGACCACCCAGAAGAGGTCAAGCGCTATCAAGGGGGTCAGAAGAAACTGATGGGATTCTTTGTCGGCCAGGTGATGAAGCAGACCAAAGGGAAGGCGAATCCCAAGGTCGTCAATGAGATGTTGCAAAAGAAGTTAGGATAGCAACAGTTTGTAGTGCCCGCAAAAGCGGGGATCCATAAAAAATCAACAGGAGAAAGGCGTGAAGATCTTAGATCAAATTAAAATAAGAGAAATTCAACTGATAGTCATAGCTCTGATGCTACCGTTATTGGCATCTCCCGCCATAGCAACCACCACCCGCGTAGCCATACTCCCTTTTGAGATCAACGCAGAGAGAGACATGACCTTCCTTAAAGAAGGAATTGTGGACATGCTCGCATCGAGGATTGCCTGGAAGGACAATGTGGAAGTAATCAATGAAAACCAAACCAAAGCGGCCATGGCAGAGGTTGGTGGTGTAGACGGGGAAAGTAAAGCCCTTGCTGTGGGCGAAAAACTTCAGGCCGACTATGTGCTGTTCGGCAGCCTGACCGTTTTCGGCGAAAGTGTGAGCATCGACGCCAAAATGGCGGATGTGAGCGGCCGGCAACCCCCGCTGCCCTTTTATACCCAAACCCAGGGTATGGGCTCCGTCATCCCCCAGATCAACCAGTTTGCTTCCAATATCAACGAAACGGTATTCGGCAGAACCATCGCCAAACGCTCGTCGGGCGCGGTACTTGTACCCACTGTTCAAACGCCGGTTGTTCAAGCAAAGCCGGCAACCCCCGTCCCTGATTCTCATATGCATCCGGAAAAGCTGCTGCAATCCAGCGGCCCTTCTGAAACCCCGGTCCCGGTGGCCGGTCAGCCCTATCAAACACCCAACCCAGCCTTTGATTCGTCTGCACCGCAAAATGCCGGTGATGATACGCAAACCCACTGGAAAAGCAGGCGTTTCAAGGCTTTGATCACAGGAATTGATATTGCCGATGTGGACAATGACGGTCGGAAGGAACTGGTTTTTGTGACCAATGATCTGGTATCCATTTACCGGATAGAGAACAACCGGATGGTAAAAACGGCTGAGGTTGCAAAAAGCAACAAAAACACCTTTATCAGCGTCGATGCCGCCGATATCAACGGCAACGGCACCCCTGAATTGTACGTCAACAGTCTCGCCCCGCAGCGGACCATGGTGAACTCTTTTATCATAGAATATTCAAAAGGCGCTTATCAGACAATTTCCGACGGTGATAACTGGTTTTACCGAACCGTAAAAACCGTAGAAAAAGGCCCGATGCTGCTGGGGCAGCGCCAGCGCCAGGGCGTATATTCCATTTTCAAAGCCCCGGTTCAAGAGATGTCCTGGCAAGGGGGCGAACTCATCCCCGGTCGACAGGTACTGGAAGGTGGAAAGACCAATCTTATGGGCCTGGCCTATGGTGACATCACCCACACCGGAATCGGTACCGTTGCCGCTTATTCAGAACACGATCGCATTCGCCTCTACCGCGGCAGCAATGATATGATCTGGGAAGACGGCGACCGAACCGGCGGTGACATGCTCTTTTTCAACCTTCCTTCGACAGATCCAGGGGAACCTAACAAGCAGTATTTCCCTATGCGAATTCGGACCACGGATATCAACCGTGATGGAAAAACAGAGGTCATGATTGCCCAGCATGAAGATTTGGCAAGGAATATGACGGAAGGTTTCAGACGATTCAAAAACGCCAAGATAGAATCCCTGGTATGGAACTCCCTCGGCCTTGTTTCCCAATGGCAGACCCAGACCCTTTCCGGAAGGATCAGTGACTTCGCAGTTGGGGACATTGACAATGACGGCATGGACGAACTGGTGATCGCACTAGTCATCAAGGAGGGGGCGATGATTTTTACGGAATCGGTTAGCAACCTGATTGCTTTTGACTTGAATGTGCAATAAGTTCCGGTAGGAAACAGATCAGATGATCTTCCCGGAGATGCAGTGTCCTGATATTTGAGAATTTCAAATTCAGCGGGAAGCTCTAGGTTGACAGGAACAGACTGCTTCTGAAAAATGCAAAAACCATCAAGCGGTGTAACTGGTGCATCCTTGCATGCTTAGATTCTTTTTTCCCCCGCCCAAAAGCGCTCCTTGATCAGGCGTTTCATCAACTTACCGGTTGGTGTACGAGGTAGATCTCCATCAAAATCTATACTCTTCGGGCATTTGATCTGTGTCAACCCGTTGGTTTCGGTCCCAGCATAGTACTCACAAAAAACAGGTCCCCACCAGTCGATCATTTTCTCTTTGATAGGGATTGGAATCGGGGCGGCTGCATGGATGGCTGTTTTCATGCTGGAAACATCATAGCGGTTTCGTTCCTCTTCAGGAAGTTTGATCATGCGTACAAACATGGTAGGTACCCATTGACTGTGGGTTGCCTGGTATTTTTCAATTGCCGCCAGTGAATTGTGGGCATCGAATTTTTCCATAACTACAACTGTTCCACCGTTCCGGATGTTTAGCATGCTGAAACGGAGCGGCGCAGAGTGATAGAGTGGCGCAGGCGACAGGTAGACGGTCTCCTCATTGAATCCGTAAAGGGCAATAAGCAGTTTTCCGGCGTCAGGGATGTCGCCATAGGGTATATATGCGTAATTCACCTTGATCCCCTTTGGCCGGCCGGTGGTACCAGATGAATAGAGCATATCCCGGCCCGCTGCCTCGTCTTTTATCGGTGTCTTGGGAAATCCGGAGGCTGATTTTTCATATGATTCAAAGCCGTCAATGACACCACCGATCATCAAGCGGATTGTCACATTTTGCATTTTGTCCATAATACCGCGAATCCGGCTGCTAATTTGCTTGGAGGTGATAAAGGCTTTCGCCCCGCAGTTGTTGATTATGTACTCGATTTCATCCAGCTTCAGGTGCGTGCTGATGGCCGTATAAATCAGCCCGGTTCGGCCGGCAGCATTGCATACCTCGAGATATTGCCGATTGTTTTCCATAAAAATGGCGATATGGTCCTC
>DAOWNV010000003.1 GCA_030642405.1 Desulfosarcina sp. | reverse complement strand
TCACTTCATCAAGGGTATTAAACGGCCCCAACTGCTTGGCCATGTCATCGTCTAATTCCGGCAGAACTTCTTTTCTGATTTCGTTGAGTTTGACCTTAAAATCAACTGTGTTATCAGCCAGTTTTTTATTGAAGTACTCTCCGGGAAAGGCAACTGTAATTTCCTTCTCACCGCCCGGTGTCATCCCAACTATGCCCTTATCGAACTCTTCAGAGATATGTGCATCGCCGATCTTCATTACGAAATTTTCTGTTTTTTCTGCCGCTTCGAAGGGTTGTCCGTCTTTAAAACCTTCATAGTCAAACTGAACGAAATCACCGTCTTGGGCAGGACGTTCCTCTTCGATCGGTTCACGCTTGGATAGATTTTTTTGCATCATCTGTATCTGTAGGTTAACCTCTTCGCCACTGGCCTGATAAAGGGTTCTTTTCAGTTTCAGACCATTGAAGTCAATATCGGCAATGTCAGGTTGAACTTCAACCTCTGCATCAAAAAGAAAAGCTTTACCTGGCTCTATGTCCTTTGGATCCACCTTGGGGGAACCTACGACTTTCAATTCAGTCTCCGTCAATGCTTCAACATAGGATGCTTGAATCAGTTTGCCAACAACATCTGCATTTACATCTTTTTTATAAAGGCGCTCCAGCACCCCTCGCGGTGTCTTTCCTGGCCGAAAGCCCTTCACTTTTGCAGTTTTTTTCAGTGCTTTGTAGGCATCATCAAGTTCGCGGGTCACATCCGCCTCGGGGATTTCAATGTGCATCACTTTCTTGACGGAGCTGCGATCTTCAACAGTAACTTTCATAATTATCCTTTCTCACCCTGAATTGAGTCGGCAGCTAATATTCTTTGCAACCAGCTACGATATTTCAGGTTAAAAAATTAAACGCCCTGATGCAACAGACATCAGGGCTCTTTGTACACCATTTCCGGCGTCTGCCAAGGGTAATTCATACTGACAACAAATTCAAAAACTCACCAATGGTCGTTTTTACATCTGAATTCGTATGGTGCGGGTGGGGAGACTTGAACTCCCACATGGTCTCCCACGCCAGATCCTAAGTCTGGTCCGTCTACCAATTCCGGCACACCCGCACATTCGAAAATCATTAAACCTTGTAAATTATACAATCCCACTAAAATTTCAAGATAAAAATTAATAATATTTCAATGGCCGTAAACTTGAATTGAAAACCAAGCCCCGGAATTGAATGCCATATGTTCCCAAACAAAGGCAAATTCAACGCTTGCGCGCTTCAACAAACAATGATAAAAGGTCTTGAAAATACATCGGGGCGTGGCGCAGTCTGGTAGCGCACCTGCTTTGGGAGCAGGGGGCCGGAGGTTCAAATCCTCTCGCCCCGACCAATTCTTTTAACGGCCTACAAACGGTTGGTCGGCCTTTTTGTGGCCGTTTTTTGTCAAGGAGGCCACTTTTTTTCTGTTTGGAGAATGTAAACCCGCCAGCTGAGAATTCCAACCAGGCCAACGCCGCATGCCATGGTGATCTTAAGCGATAGTCCTATTTTTAGCTTTATTTTGTTGTTTAAACATAACGGTCTTGTGGCTGTGGATTCCATGAGGCTGGTTACAAATATGAACCAAGCCGCTGAAAAACTATTCGGTATCACAGCATCCCAGGCTTATGGAAAACCGGTACCACTACCATATAACAAGGAGAAATCCCACGGACTATATTCACGAAGTTATTGATGATGACAATGAGATTCAAAGCATATCGGGCTATTATACCGTTGAGAAAGAATTAAAGCTTGAATGTGGCGAAAAATTATTTCTTTGTATCATTGGCGTAGGTGTCGTTGATTCATCCTGCTGTGGTGTTGGTGGTTGCCGATACGCACTTGTGCCGGGATACATCATTGAATGGAAAGAAAGAACAAATAGCGCCGGTTTCATGGTTTCCAAGGTGGAGCCTGTGGTAGAAGAAAATACAAAAAAGAAAATCAGCAAAATTATTAAAGAGCGAGAGTTTGTTACACAAGTCAATTTTTGGTGATGTCCCGCAAACTTATTTATAAGGCTGAAGGATAGCTGAATCTAAGGCGATGGGATAGCTGAACCCGGCCACTTTAAAAAAGAGAGAGAGGGTAAATGTATTTTAGTCTTACAAAAGAACAACAAATGATTCAAAAAGAGGTTCGTAATTTTGCAAAGAAAGAAATTGCGCCTCACGCAGAAGAGATGGAAAGCACAGGAAAATATCCTTATGGTATAATGAAAAAGATGGCAGAGCTGGGGTATATGGGAATTCCTTTTCCGGAAGAATACGGAGGTATGGGCAGTGACTGGGTTAGTATGCACCTGTGCATTGAAGAGATATCAAGAGCAGATATTACTTTAGGCGCCCTTCTTGATGTCACCACAAGTGTCGTGGGACAGGAGCTTTTTGTGTTTGGTACTGAAGAACAAAAGAAGAAATGGCTTGTACCTCTTGCAGAAGGGCGTGAAATTGGTGCATTCGGCTTAACTGAGCCGGATGCAGGGTCAGATGCCGGCTCATTGACCACTGAGGCGTTATCTGAAGGTGACGAATGGGTGCTGAACGGTACCAAACAATTTATCACCAACATCGGTTTTAAAAACGGTTCAGTTATTCTGGTGGCCGCTAAATTGAAAAATGGTGTAATAGCGACCTTTATTGTTCCAAAAGATGCAGAGGGATTCGTACTGGGGCCAAAATATGAAAAAATGGCCTGGCGGGCATCTGCAACCCATGAGGTAATTTTAAAAAATTGCAGAATTCCTAAAAAAAATCTGCTGGGTGATCTTAAACACGGATTTTCACAACATCTGGCTGTACTGGAAACCGGAAGAATCAGTATTGCGGCGGTTGCTGTTGGAGCAGCACAGGCATGTCTGGATGAATCTGTACGTTATGCAATGGATAGAAAACAATTCGGCAAGCGAATTTTTGATTTTCAGAGTATTCAATTTAAGCTTGCAGACATGGCTCTGTCCATTGAGCTTGCCAGAAACGAATATATCAAAGCTGCATGGCTCAAGGATCATGGGAAGAAACACGCATTTGAGGCCACCTGCGCCAAACTTTATGCAAGTGAGATGGCGGAAAAAGTAGCAAGTGATGCGGTCCAGATTCATGGCGGTTACGGGTATATGGAAGAGTGTCCTGTGTCACGCATTTACAAAAGTGTAAAGCTCCTTCAGATAGTTGAAGGAACATCCGAGGTGCAGAGAATACTCATCGGCAGACATTTAGCAGGAAAATAATCAAAGCAAAGACCATGGTTGAATGGGAAGAAGTCTTCAAAAATAAGGAAAACAGATGAATCTTGAAACAATTCTTTATGAAAAAAAAGAAAGTATCGGTACAGTTACCTTGAACCGGCCCAAAAGCATGAACGCTATCAGTTCTCAGTTGGTATCAGAACTGAGTATGGTTTTCGAAGCAATTTCTGATGACAGTGACATATCTGCCGTGATTATTACCGGCACCGAAAAGGTCTTTGCAGCAGGTGCGGATATTAAGGAGGTAAGCAAGCTTAATACTCCTTTTGATGCCCACTCTTTTGTAGATAAAGTACAAACGTTGTTTAATAAAATAGAAAATCTGCCTATACCTGTAATTGCTGCTGTCGGTGGTTTAGCCCTTGGTGGTGGATGTGAATTATGTCTGGCATGCGATATCCGGATTGCTGCTGAGAATGCTGTGTTTGGTCAGCCCGAAATAAAGATAGGTGTGATTCCAGGAGGAGGTGGGACCCAGCGTCTTCCCAGACTTGTCGGTACCGGCATAGCAAAAGAATTGCTATACACGGGTGATCCCGTTGATGCTAAAGAAGCATTCAGGATTGGGCTTGTTAATAAAGTGGTGCCTGGTGCATCTCTTATGGAGGAAGCCCTAAAAATGGCGGGAAAAATGGTCCGACAACCCAAGTTTGCCTTGGAAATCACCAAAATGGTTGTCAATAATGGAATGAATATGGATATTTCGTCGGCATTGGCATATGAAGCCCGCTGTTTTGAACTTCTCTTCTCCACAGATGATCAAAAAGAGGGAATGAAGGCCTTTATAGAAAAAAGAAAACCAAGTTTTAGAGGTCAATGATACGCATGTTGGTATAGACTGATTCAAGAATCGGAAAACTCCGGCAAAGCACCCTATAATTAGGAGTTTAACATGACTCACCACAATCAATTAAAAAGTTTTATCAATCCACAAAATGTAACTGTAATTGGCGCGTCTGAACGACCTGGTTCCTGGGGCTCATTTATTATGGATAGCCTTTTGTCCTGGAAATTTCCAGGGAATATTTATCCTGTCAACCCAAAAGCAAAAACAATATATGGGATTCCTGCTTATCCAAACATAGAAGCAGTACCAGACCCGGTTGATCTTGCAGTTATTGCTATTCCAGTTGAATTGTTGGAAACAACTGTCGATGCCTGCGGGAAAAAAGGCTATAGTGGTGTCACTATTATTACGGCAGGCCTCAGCGAAGCTACAAAAGACGGCCTGGAAAAAGAAAAAAAACTTAGGAAAATGGCCGGCTCCTACGATATGCGTCTTTTAGGACCAAATGTCAGCGGCACCTTTAACCTGCACGCCTCTTTCAATGCATCCGGTTCTACTGCCAACTTTCTTTTGCCGACCTCACTGGCAGGTATTTGCCAGGGAGGGTATGCTATCTATGATCTTATGTGTACAGTATATGAAAAAGGAATGGGGATAGGCAAATTTATTCATACCGGTAATGAATGTGATATCACCGTAACTGAATTTTTAGAGTATTTTGGCGATGACGAGGATGTCAAAGGGATCATAATGTACCTGGAAACCTTGCGGGACGGAGACCGTTTTTTTAAGGCAGCCAGGAAAATAACTCCAAAAAAACCGATTATCATCTATAAAGCAGGCCGCACTCAGGCAGGCTCAAGAGCAGCCAGCAGCCATACCGGAGCTTTAGCCTGCCGGCAAAATATATTTGAAGCGGCCTTTAAACAGGCCAATATCGTTTTTTGCCCCACAATGGAACTTCTCATTCCTCTGGCAGATGCTATGGTTGAGCGGCCACCCATGCTGGGCAACAAAGTCGGTATTATCACCATGGGGGGCTCCTGGGGTGTAGCTTTAAGCGATACCTTGGAAGAAAATGGTTTAAGTATTCCCCTTTTTAGTCAATCTCTTCGTCAAAAGCTAACTGAATTAGGCATGCCGGAGCGGGCATCCACTAAAAATCCGGTTGATATCGGAGCAGCCGGAGCATTGTCTTTCTCTCCTGAAACACTTCTGAAAATGGGAAAAGCAATCTTGGCTTCCGGTGAAGTGAATTCCCTTGTTGTTCATGGTTTTGGCAGACCAGGCTTCCTTGATAAAAACATTCCCGAGACATGGAAGGAATTTACTGCCATTGAAATCAGCATTATGGAAAGATTTAATTCTCTGGAAAAAGAACTTGGTTTTCCAATTTTACTCGGCTGCAGTTTAACCCACTGGGAAAGCCAGTCAGTTCAAGATGTTACAAAAAAAGGTATTCGTACATTTAACCGATTGGACGATATTGCCGGCATTCTTTCAAAAATGTATCTCTACTATAAAAATAATATGAACAAAGATTAAGGCAAGCGCCTTTCAAATAGAGTGGTTTCGAAGCCGAAGATTCACTCTGGTTAGTGCTAATTTGCAGTCAGGAGAAAAACCGTGCCCCTCAAAACATCAACCCATGACACGGTTAAACCGAGATCCATGGGTCCTTCCAGAAGCGATAGCTCCGGATTCCGATCATGGATGGTCTTGACTGCGGGTTTTTTTCTGGTTTTTGTTTTATACGGTACCTATTACAGTTTTGCGGTTTTTTTAAAGCCACTCTTGCTGGACCTTAAGTGGAGCAGAGCCCAGACTACAGGTGCTATTTCCGTTTATATGATCGTGCACGGTGCCTCTTCGATTGCGATGGGTTGGTTATGCGATAGGTTCGGTCCCAGACTGGTTGTCGCTGTTAATGTAATTATAGTAGCTATCGGCTATGGGCTCACATCAAGCATCACCGAAATCTGGCAGCTTTATATCTATTTTGGCCTGATGATCGGTATCGGAATGGGCGCAGCT
Source organism: Desulfosarcina sp. (assembly GCA_030642405.1). Classification (GTDB taxonomy): domain Bacteria; phylum Desulfobacterota; class Desulfobacteria; order Desulfobacterales; family Desulfosarcinaceae; genus Desulfosarcina. The sequence goes on along the minus strand of DAOWNV010000003.1, from coordinate 20,459 downwards.
TTTGTGCCTCCAATTACAACGGTAGCAAAATGGTTTACCAACCGCCGAGGACTGGCACTCGGTATTGTTGCGGCTGGTGTAGGAGTCGGACAAATGGTGATACCACCAACGATACGGTATGCCATTATCTCAGTCGGTTGGCGCACATCATTTTTACTAATGGCCGGAATGGTCTTTATTTTTGGGACAATCGCAGCCCTCCTTTTTTCCGGCCCCCCCGATAGCCTCCCACCACAAGATCAAGATGACAATAAATCGAATCATCAGTCCGATATATCCAAAAAAGGATATCAGGAAGAGCAGACGGTCAAGGAGGCAGTCTTATCATTGCCATTCGTTTTAACGCTGCTTGCGTTTATGGCCATGATCTTCTGCATGGGGATTGTTTTATCCCAGCTGGTGGTACATATGGAAGATATCGGCATAAAGCCGGTTGCAGCTGCCATGGTCATCACCTTAATCGGTATCAGCGGTATTTTTGGCCGAATCTCGTTGGGTGGGGCTGCAGATCTCTTGGGCAACAATTTAATTCTGGCAGCCTGTCTACTTCTACAAATGATTGTGTTATTTTCTTTGATTTTCGCTAAAGATCTCTGGGAGTTCTATCTGCTGGCTTTGCTGTTTGGCTTTGGTTATGGGGGATTTGTTCCCATCGTAACCAAGATGAGTTCCGATTTTTTCGGTCTTAAGTCAGCCGGTACGATCTTAGGAATATTGATTTTCGGAGGCACAAGCGGTGGCGCCATCGGTGCTCCATTCGCCGGTTATATATTCGACAGAACAGGTAGCTATGTTTATGCTTTTTTATCCGGAGGTGTTGTTCTCAGTGTTGCCGTTATTATTGCGTTATTTATAAAACCACCCGTGAAAGCAGTTCGGCAACAATAAAACCAGAGCTACAATAGGCTCTTTTCCAAAAAAACCTTATTGTACCATTAAAACCCACAGTAATCCGGTTTGTCGAAAACCGGAAATTTATCGTGATTTGTCATTTAATTCATCTCAAGCTATCAATAGTTCAATCAAGGAGACATGTATGTCGGAAGCAATTTTGTACGAAGTTGTGGACAAAGTGGCAAAGATTACTTTCAATAGACCAGAAGACAGAAACAGTATGAATTTGGAGATGTTAACACAGTTTAACAAATCAATTGAAAGCGTTAAAAACGAGAACGATGTCCGCTGCATGATCATAAGCGGCAGCGGGTCAACATTTAGTTCCGGAGCCCATTTTGACGATAACTTCAATGCAGGAACTCATACTGGAAAAGAACGTCTACCTCATGAAATCTTCCTGGACCTGTACAAGTCCTTTCTGGATTTGCAAAAGATTGAGATTCCCATTATTGCCGCTATGAACGGGCACGCCATAGGCGGAGGTCTGGGGCTGGCACTCATCTGTGATATTCGTATTGCCTGCAAAACCGCCAAATACGGAGCCAATTTTGCCAGACTTGGAATTCATTCCGGTATGGGAGTTTCTTATATGCTGCCAAGATTAATCGGAATATCCAAGGCAAATGAAATGTTGTATACTGGTCGATTGATCAGTGGGGAAAAGGCTGAACAAATCGGCTTGGCAAGTTATGCCATGGATGCCGGACAGACAGGCGAAAAAGCAATGGAACTGGCAAAAGAAATCGCCACCTGCGCACCAGTTGCTGTTAGAATGATGAAACGCTCTATTTACCGCAACCTTGATTGGGACCCCATGAAAGGCGCTGAATATGAATCGCACTGTCAGTCACGGACTTTTGAAATGGAAGACGCCAAAGAGGGCATTGCCGCTCTCCTGGAAAAACGCCAACCGATTTTTATTGGCAAATAGACCCCACAATTAACACCTGAACAGGCCAAAGGTTTCTACTTCGATCTAAAGAAAGCCTTTAGTCAATAACTCGGCAAAAACCGTATTTGGCACGGGATGCTTAAATAGATACCCCAGCTATGGATCTGCTCTTAGAATTGTTTCGTTACATTTTCGGTTTTGTCTCGTTCTTTAACCTATCCAGGTGATACAAGGTGGCGCCGACCGGTGCAAAGCTAAGAAAAACCAGATTCAAAAAGGGAACGAGAAAAGGGAGGCCGAAACCCAGGTGAAACGGCAGGGATTTGCTCAGTGCGTTAAAGCGCTTTTTAAACGGTTGCAGGTTACGTGCAGGAACAAGGTCGGTATTGTCCCATGCCAAAAAGATCACTGCCGTCATGGGGCCGATAATGATGAGAATCGGGCCTAAAGGTGTAAACCACGCCAGAACCATGATGAACAATGACAATATTACCGGAATAATGTTTCGGGGCAGTTCCTGGCGAATTAAAAATCCCATTTGTGCCATTATCGAAGCATCAGGAGATTTTGCCGTCTTACCCGTAATCAGTTGTTCTGTAATGCGGGACATGAGATCCATAATATAAACGGCAAAAAACACTTGAGACAATAGATAAGCGACCACCGCCGCGATCACCATCAAAAAAAGAGAAAGCAGCCAGGAGGCCAGGTGCCATATCCAGACGATCCAGGGACTTTCCGGCTGTTGCCACAAAAGAGCCAGAATTTCCGAATGATAGGCCAAAATCAATCCTGACAGAATTGCGGTCAAAAGGGCCACTACGGCAAATCGTATAAGCCCCAGAAGAAGCAATCGCGGGGTTCGGATACCCAGCGACAACCCTTTGAGGTTATAAATAAATCCTGAGAACAGGTTCATTTAAACTCCCCGAAAGACTCAATTTGGATAAACGTAGAATAGCTCATTCAGTTGTTGTCGTATTCAAGGTTATCCCTGCTGAAAAGCCACCACTTCAGATGCGTGCGTTAATTGAACAGCACCTTTAAGTTCCGGCAGCATTTCTTTTAACACCTTGAGGGTAACCGAGTGAGGATGGGCGATGCCGATAGCGTAACCCTGGTGGCGAGCCCGCTCAATAAGCTGCTTAAGTTGCTTACGGACAAACACCGTGGTCTGTTCGTGATCGATGAACACATCCCTTTCTGCAAAGGGGAGGTGCAGCAACTCTGCCGACGGTCGACATCGCGTTTGGGCCGATGTGCGGCTGTCGATAAAAAATAGATTCCGTTTTTTTAAAATAGAGAAAACCTGACGCATCTGCTCGGAAGAGGTAGTCAGTTTGGACCCCATATGATTGTTAACCCCACAGGCGCCGGGAACGGAGTCGAGATTTATGTTGAGCATGGCGATGAGTTCATCCGGCGTCATGGATGAAAGCAAGGCACCCGGTCCTGGATTAACCTTAGGGTAATTGGCCGGTTCCATGGGCAGGTGAAGCATGATTTCAACATTGTTTTTCAGGGCCTGGTCGATGATCCGCTGGTTGAATGTCCCTTTGGGAAGCATAGAAAAGGTAAGTGGTACATCCAATGCAAAAAAGCCGCTGGCCATTTTATAGTCATAACCGATATCGTCAATTATGATGGCTACCGGAATACCGTTGGTGACCGGTTTTGTTCTGGTGATGGGGGGCGGAGGAGGAACTTTTTCTTGTTGAAAAGCCTCATATTCCGGTACACTATGGTGGGCCGAACCGGTCACAGGCTTCGCCGTCGGAACCGGTTTCATCTTTGACGGCACAGACGGCTGCAACGGCCGCATAAGAAACCTGTTTGCGAGCAGGCCGGCTGTAACCACAAGGCACACCAGAAGCGTCAACCCTGCCAAAATCTTCATTAGCTGGAGCTTCGGATTGAATCCGGTCTTTTTCTTTTTTTTTCGCGCCTTGGGTTTTGCAGAACCTTTTCTAACCATTTTCCAGTTCTTTGAAAATATCGTAACTGATCAAAATGTCCAACGCACGCACAACCTGGTTGTCGGAAAGCAGGGCCTCCCGGTCCACAGGGCTATGTTTGTTTTTGAACTTCTTGAGTGCCGAAGGTTCTTTGGAAAGTTCCTTGTCCGCATCGGTTTTTTGGGGTTTTGAATCTTCCGGCTCCGCATCCAGATGATTTTTAAGGTCTTTCTCCTTTAGCATTCGTCTGTCAGGCTCCCCGGCCTCTTCGATTACCCTGTGCTTGACCTCAACATCAGGCTCCACGCCTTTTGCCTGTATGGAGCGACCTGACGGCGTATAATAGCGAGCAATCGTAAACTTGAGCCCATAGCCGTCCCGAAGCGATTCAACGGTTTGTACCGATCCCTTACCAAAAGAAGTGGTTCCCAAAATCAGCGCACGTTTGTGATCCTGAAGTGCACCGGCCACGATTTCCGAAGCACTGGCACTTCCACCGTTGATGAGAACCACAATGGGATAATTCCTCTTGTTCTCATCGGAGTGCGCCCGATAGACCTTCGTATTTCTCCCGTCACGACCCTTTATGCTTAAGATCTGGCCCTCTTCCAAGAAGATGTCGGAAACTTCGATGGCTTGATTAAGAATACCTCCAGGGTTGTCCCGTAAGTCCAGCACCAGTCCCTTCATGGGCATTTGATCTGTTTCCAGCGCTTGAAGAGCCTCGACCAGATCTTGTGTCGTGTTCTCCCTGAAATTGGTGATCCAAACATACCCATACCCCGGTTTGAGCAATTCCGCTATTACGCTGTATATGGGGATAACATCCCGAACGAGGGTGAACTCCAAGGGTTCGGTTTCCCCTTGCCGAAGGATGGTGATCGCCACCGAAGTGCCCTTGGGTCCGCGCATTCTTTTTACCGCATCTCGTAAATCTTCGGTCGGGTCTCCATTCACCTTAACAATACGATCTCCCGCCTTGATACCGGCACGATACGCCGGGGTACCCTCAATGGGAGAAATGACCGTAACGAGGTTATTGCGCATGGTAATATGAATACCGATACCTGTAAATTCTCCATGTGTGTCGATCTGCAGCTCTTTCAGGGCATCGGGAGGCAACAATGTAGAGTGAGGATCCAGGCTTCGAACCATTCCCTGAATGGCCGCATCGATCATTTTCTGACTATCCACCTCATCCACATAATTTTTCTCTATCAACTCAATGACATCGGAAAAAAGTTTCAGCCCTTTGTAAGTTTCCTTATTATTTGCAGACAGATCCCGATAAAAACCGTGCCCCAAAATCAGTGCAACGGACACGAGTCCCATGGTCACCCATAGTTTCATGTGGCTGGTTTTTCCGACAGTCATCGTATTTCCTCTAACCTTTCTTGATCCAACCCAATGGATTCATCGGTTTGCCGTGGTGACGAACTTCAAAATGCAGGCCGGCTCCGGCCAACGAGCCTGTGTCTCCCACGGTGGCAATCACCTCACCGGCTTCCACCTGATCTCCCTTTGACTTGAACTGCTCTTCCAAATGGGCGTATACCGTATAGTAATGGTCACCATGATCGATAATAATCATGTTACCAAAGCCCTTGAACCATGAAGAAAAAAGTGTCCTGCCGCTGTAAACAGCGCGGATGGGCTCTCCCCTGTCCGCACGAATGTGAATACCGCTTTGAAAATGGGTCACGTTGAACTTGCTGTCCTGATAATGACCGAAAAAAGAAATTATTCTACCTTTGACCGGCATCATAAGCAAGCCCTTTAGTGAGGCAAAGGGCTTTTCCGTAACCGTTACGGGTTTTGCCGGCAATGGTTCCGAGCCGCCCCTGAAAGACGCCACCGTCCGGTCAAGGTTCCGAGCAGACTTCTTCAACGATTCGGTAACTGCCAGTTGGAGGGATTTCTTGCTTTTTATCTCAGCGAGTACGGTCTCCCTTTTGGCCTGCTCGGTTTTCATGGTATCGATGCGGCTGCTTAATTGTGCCGAAGTAACCTGTTTCTCTTTCTTTTTTGCCAGTAGTTGGTGCATGAGTGCCTGCATCTTCGCTTTATCTTGTGTCAGCTGCTCCATAACAGCTTCGTCATGACTCAACACCTGCTCCAGGCCTCGTTTGTTTAAAAAGAAATTGAACATGGAATCCGAAGATGCCAATAGGTGAAATTTACCCAGCCAACTCAATTTGTAAAGGGCGGTCAAGCGATCAGCCACATATTGTTCTTTTATTTCTGTGAGCGTCTCGATATTCCGGTAGCTCTCTTCAAGCGTCCGAATCTGTGTCTCAACCGCCTGGAGTTCCGTATTCAACACAGCCACTTGTTGCCTTGTACGGGCCAACGCCCTATCGGCTTGATCCAGATCATCTATTACCGCAGCCTCTTTTTCCGAAATAGAGGATATCCTCTTCTCGGAGGCTTCCAGTTTTTGATAAAGGGTATCTGTGGTGTCATCTTGTGTTTTCGACGGTGCTATTTCTGCATCGGGCTCATCGATGCGTATATAGCGTTCCTGGTTCATGACGAAACCGGTTAAATCGTTGTACTGAACCCGCACCCAAGCCCCTTCGTAAGACAGAACCAGGACCCCGGCTCCTTGATGCAAGGTCGCTATTACCGGGTGGTGATGGCCCGGGCCGGCTCTCATATTGAGTTCTTGAACAAAAATTTCACCCGGTTTGGGATTCCCAAAGCCAAAAAGATCCAGAGGAGACAGACCGGCGTGAAAAACAATAAGAAACACCAAGAAACCAATAGTATGACGCATCTTCAACATATGGTGCAATACAATTCTCTTTTCGGTATGACCCATTATTCCTTAAGAAATTGTTTCAGGGAAAACAAACATCCCAACAGCCCTGTCAGCATGCCGCAACCGATAATGAAAAAGCAGGTTGTTGGGGAAAAAAAGCGAATGGTCAACATTTCCGCTGATAGTGTCTGCTCAAATCGCGATCCGAGAATCATCATGACCGCATACAGCGCACCCAATCCAATCCCTCCTCCCACAAAACCCTGAAGCATGCTTTCCAAATAATAGGGAAACCGGATAAAATTATCTGTTGCACCGATGAGGCGCATGATGTGGATTTCTTCCCTCCGCGCATACAGCACCATACGGATGGTATTCGCGGTAATGAAAACCGTTGCAATGAAAAACATGCCTCCCACAACGTATCCCGCCAATTTGAACAGGTTGAAAATGTTTGAAAACCGCTCGAACCACTGCTGCCCGTATTCCACATCGGAAACCGAGGACAAGCCTTCTATGCGTTGTGCCAGAAACTCCATTACCTCCGGAGAGTTGGAATCCCTGGACAGGGAGACTTCAAAAGCGTCCGGCAAAGGGTTTTCCCGAAGGTTCTCCATAAGAGATTGCTGTCGTTTCATCCTTTCCCTCATCAAATCCAAAGCCTCCTCCTTGGAAACAAATCGGATATTTTGTATTCCGGAAATAGCTTGGAGACGAGATCGCGTATCCAACCGCTGAATCTCAGAGGTTTCAGGTTCCAGGTAAATCATGATTCGGACCCCATTTTTCCAAGAATCAAACAAATCCCGGGCATTTACAAAGAACAGGCCGAAGGCACTGACGATTAATACAGACAAGGTAATGGTGATGACGGTCACCGAATTGAGAAACCGGTTTTCGAAAATATCCTTAATGGCACGCCTAACGTAATAAAACATGGATTGTCTCCGCCATCTGAGATAAGATTACTCAACGAATGCCCGCACCGAAACCAGACACATTGGTCATTTATGGATGTGCATCAGCAATCCGGTTGCTCATCCAGCCGACCCTTACGAATTTGAATCACACGGCTCGATGTGTTTGAAGTAAGGGTTTTGTCATGTGTAGCCACCACAACCGTAGCCCCACTGAGATGAAACCTGTGAAACAGTTTAAAAATGATCGCTGCCGAGTCTTCGTCCAGGCTGCCGGTAGGCTCATCAGCCAGGATGATTTGGGGGTCGCCGGCAACGGCTCTGGCCACGGCCACTCTCTGTTGTTCACCACCGGACAAGCTCGCAGGATAGGCGGTCAACCGGTCATCCATGTCTACGACCCGAAGCAGGCTTTTTACTCTTTTTTCAATAAGGCTTCGTTTTATCCCCCGGGTTTCGAGGACCAGCGCCACATTCTGGAAAACAGTCCGAGTGGGAATTAACTTATAATCCTGAAAAATGATGCCGAATTTACGCCTGAGCAGAGGAACCCTTCGCCTGGAAATCCTGGACAAATTCAGCCCATCCACTAAAATCTGCCCTTCGGAAACCGGTTCCGCCAGATAAAGGAGCTTGAGCAGGGTGGATTTTCCAGCACCGCTGGGGCCACTGATAAACAGGAATTCGTTCTTTGCGATATCAAGAGAGATGTCCTCCAACGCCTTCTTGGAACCGTAGCGTTTGTTAACGCGAAACATACGGATGATAGAGCTGTTTTCAGTCATAGAAAAATGGGTTCAAGTCTGTTCTCGACTCTTTCTTGGTTAGTTGTAATTGCCCTAATCATTTGCTATGAAACATGCCTTGGCTCAAGGAGTGCTGTCCCCAGTTTTCCTTGCCGTAGCCTCCACTGAATCCCAATTGCGGGCTTCTTCCAGTTCGGTGGAGGCTTTTTTATCTAAAAAACCATAGTATATCAAGTATTACACATAAATCCAGCCCCATGGGAGGTCATATTGAAAAAAGAACTAATCGATTTGCTGTGTAAAAAATCCTTCAAATATAGCGCAACCCCATCCTTTAAACTGGTTTCAGGTCGAATAAGCCGTTTTTATATAAATTGCAAACCCACAACGTTAAGTCCCCGTGGCATGTTCCTCACCGGCCACTTGATGTTCTATGCCATGAAAGGTAGCGACGCATCGGCCGTTGGTGGGCTGACCTTTGGGGCCGACCCCATCGCCATGGCCACGGCATTTGCTTCCGAGTTGGAAGGAAATCCGGTGAAGGCCTTCTCCATCCGAAAAACCCAGAAGGATCACGGCATCGTAAAATGGATGGAAGGGGACATCCAACCAGGAGAAAAAGTTGTGGTTATCGACGATGTAGCCACCACCGGAGGCTCTACGGTCAAAGCTATCGAGCGAGCCCGCTCAGAAGGACTGGAGGTGGTGCGTGCTTTGATCCTGGTGGATCGCCAGGAAGGAGGAATGGACAACATTCGCAATCATGTACCCGACGCTTCGGCCATCATTACCCGGGATGAACTGGTGGAATGCTGGAAAAAAATTAAATAATGCACATTTATAGATAGGCACGAATTATTCAGGAAAGTAAGTCGCACAGGCATCATCCGACTCCCAGGTTGTAACCCGGCTAATGGTCACCCCCGGCTCGTCGATCATCTCTTGCAGGCTATCGGCAATGTAAACCGCCAGAACCTCGGAGGAAGGAGGATCGTTTTGAAAGTAGGGCAATTCGTTTAAAAACTTGTGATCCAGCCTTTCCATGATCTCTTTGACATGTTTCTTAAGAATGCTAAAATCGACCACGACGCCTGCGTCGTTCAACCGATCACCCTTGATGCACACCTCTACCTTCCAGTTGTGTCCGTGAAGATTTTCACACTTTTTGGCCACCATTGTCAGTTGGTGAGCAGCGGAAAAGTGGCTGAGAATTTTTAGCTCGAACATGATATTTCAAGTCCTGTTTCAATTATCATAAATCAAATATTAATTGGCTGCTCTTGTTGGCCCACTTTTTAAAATATTTTTCAATTTGCTGGTAAACTTACCCTCTTCCAAGGAAGCGAATTCCTTAAGCAGAGTAACCTGTTTTTTACTGAGCTTGGTGGGGGTCTTTACATTGACCTGAACGATCTGATCTCCCCGGTGTCTATTTCTAAGCGAGGGAATTCCTTCACCGCGGAGTCGAAAAATCTCTCCAGGCTGGGTTCCTTTGGGAATCGCCAACTCCGTTTCTCCTTTAAGGGTGGGAATGTTAATGGTATCGCCCAAAGCGGCCTGAACAAATGAGATAGGAATCTGGCACAACACACTAGTTTCGTCCCGTTTGAAGAAATCATGCTCTTCCACATGAATAAAGACATACAGATCGCCGTTAGGCCCGCCGTAACCGCCGGCTTCCCCTTCCCCGGTGAGCCTTAGCCGTGAACCATTATCCACACCGGCAGGAATTCTCACGGATACCTTTTTCCGGGCCAGGATCTTTCCCTGCCCCAGACAAGTTGTACAGGGATTGGAAATGACCTGGCCCTGACCACGACAGTGGCCGCAGGTGGTACGGACGGTGAAAAAACCCTGGCTTCTTCCCACCTGACCGCTTCCGCCGCAGTGGGGGCAGGTCTCAACACCGGCTCCCGGTGCTGCGCCGGTCCCCTCGCACTCGGTGCACGCTTCCGCCTTTTCCAACTCGACCTCTTTTTCCGTACCGAAAGCCGCTTCCATGAAGGTGAGTTGCATGTCATAGCGAAGGTCGTTCCCCCGATTCGCCCGGCTTCTTGATCGTCTGCCACCACCAAACCCAAAGAAATCTTCAAAGATGTCTCCGAAACTGGAGAAAATATCTTCGAATCCACCGAAACCGGAAAAGCCCGACCCTTCCAGGCCCTTGTGGCCGTATTGATCGTAGATCTGCCGTTTCTGGCTGTCATTCAGGACCTGGTAGGCTTCGGAAGCCTCCTTGAATTTTTCTTCCGCCCCTTTGTCCCCGGGGTTTCTGTCGGGATGAAATTTTAAGGCCCATTTCCGGTAGGCCTTTTTCAAGTCTGAATCGGAGGCGCTTCTCTCAACGCCGAGAACTTCATAATAATCTCGTTTGGCTGTCATGTATTTTCCTGAAAACGCGTCTTCGTTATGTTGTCATATGAGATAGGTTGTGATAAATTTTCGCCTTTTATAAAGATGATTAAACGTAATGCAAAATGAAAGGTTGTCAATGCAGAGTCAAGAGCTTCCGTTCATCCGGGAAATGTTCAACGGCATCGCTCCCCGCTATGATTTTTTAAACCGTCTGCTCAGCCTCCGTCAGGATGTGATCTGGCGAAAAAAAATTGTCGCGATGCTGAAGTTCCCTATAAGCGGCAGGGTGCTGGACGTGGCCTGCGGCACAGGTGACGTGGCCTTGGAGATCTACCGTCAAAAAGGGCCGCTGGTTCAAGTTGCCGGGCTCGACTTTTCACAGGGTATGCTTCGCATCGCTCATGAAAAAATCCAAAAGGCTCAGTGTCCGTCTATCTTCCTATTAAACGGTGATGCTCTGTCTCTCCCTTTTGGCAAATCGACCTTTGATGCGGTGACCATCGCTTTCGGCATTCGAAATATTCAAAATAAAATCGACGCCCTGAAGGCATTTCATGATTGCCTTGTTCCCGGTGGGAGGGTGCTGGTGCTGGAGTTAGCCACCCCAAGGAAAAGCCGGGTTCGTGACGCTTACATGGCGTACTTTTTACGTGTGCTGCCGGCCGTAGGCCGGCTCTTTTCCAAGCACCATTTCGCTTACTCGTACCTGCCTGAATCGGTTTCCCGTTTCCCTGAGTCCGATGAATTCATGAAAATCATGATACACGCCGGTTTTACGAAGGTCTCCTTCCAACGCCTGACGCTCGGAATCGCCAACCTCTTTGTAGGAACAAAACCGGGAGAACCAGGATAGGAGGGTCTTGATATAAACGGCCAACGGAACCGATAAACCGACTAAAGACTTGTCACTTTCCGGTTCTCTTTATGGCCTCTATGGCTCCATATGCAGTGGCCACGGCAAGGCCGGTACCACTTTTGGTACGAATCCAGTCCTGGTAGGCCAATATGGATCCGGCGGCATAAAGATTAGGACAAGCCGGTAGTCCCCTTGCTGTTATCGGTCGGAAAGAATCATCCACTTCAAGTCCGGCTAGGTTGATGGCGTGCCCTTTTGGGTCAAGAAAAGACTCCCGGTGCCAGTAACGGCGGTGATCCGGCTGGCTGACAGGTAAGTCCAATAGGGCCTCGCGGATACCTTTACGATCGGATATCAGCCCTTTCCCTAAGAATCTGCCGGTGGCAAGCAAAACGACGTCAGCCGACACGGTGATTTCGGGGGCGGTTCGACCCACCTCCAAAAAAAACCGCTCATCTTTCTGGTGTCGGACAGTATGCACGGTATGATGAAAAAAGGTTTGAATCCCCAGGCGTGGTAGGTGAATATCAAAAGCCTCTTTCAGTCGAACGCCTGCAACCGCAGGGGGCATCGTCGGAATTTCGAAAACCGGCAAGCCCAACTTTTTTTCCATATCCCGGCAGACCCCCAACGGATCTTGAATACCAAGTACCGCCGGTAGACCCAAAGTTTTCGCATCTCCAAGATGGGGTCGGATGGCATCGGCCATTTCCATACGGGCCGATTCAGATTCCAATCCTCGGGCGATGTGTTCGGCATATTTGGGCCCCAACCGGTTATCCCAGGAAAGATTAATGGTCGCGGCTGCTAAACACGGCCAACTATGGCTCAACGATTCAACCATTTGAATCGCGCTGAATCCACGTAGGCCCTGAATATCCACAATCAGGCAGGGCTCCTTTTTTTCCAGCGCCTTAACGCCTTCCCACAGGGTCTCCGGTACACGGTATGTCCGCTTTATGGTTCCCACCGAAGTGATCAGTCGAGCATTTTTATCCGGATACCCTTTGTACGGTTGACCGACATCCTCCATGAATTTCGTCAATCCATCCATGGCTGTACGGATCTGGTCAATAGACAGAAGCGAAAAGGGGTGTTCAGGATTCTTTTTTTTAAGCTGCCTCAACCCTTGCCATGGATCATCGATAAGTTCTCTCGTGGGGCTGTGGGAGACGCCATAAAGATCGAACAACCCACTTGCATACAAGGTTTCACCGGTGAGTCCGGCCTGAACGGTATCGATCCCGTTGCGAGCGGCAAAAATTGCTGCGGCTACACCGGCCATTCCAGCACCGATGATCATCAGATCGCATGAAATATTGTTTTTTTTAACCTGGAGACCCATGTTTGTTCTGGTGTTCGCAAAGTATCAGTTGCATATCGGTGTTAATGCTGTCAGTCCATAGACATTACATTATTTTGCTTAAAGTATTATGCGGATTCCTCCACATCGAGGTTGAGTAACCCGCAATGCAATGCTTCCTGCAACTCGGCCTGGGAGACTGCTGAACCCCATAAAAGCGGCTGTATTCCCCGCCAGCGTTCGTTAAGAAAGTCTTTTAATTCAGCAATCCCTTCTCCGTTTTTAAGCATTCCCTTATTGTACATGTGGGCGGTCATGCGAAGGCTGCAGAACGATCCCTGGCAAGGGCCCTTTCCCACCCTGCTTCGCTGTCCCATCTCCAGCAGGCCCGGTCGATGGCCATTCTCACATAGAGATTCTGCAATTTCATTGAAAACAGCGGTAGACACCATTTCACATTCGCATAACAACAGATCCGAAGGATCATTTTTCTTAAACCACAGTTTCGGTGTAAACCCGGGCTCCGTATACTGCGCAGCATGAGAAGCGGGCAAGTGTTCATGAGCGGTACGACAGGCCTGGGTGATGCCCATCCGTCGACAGACCAAATCCGCTGTCTTTTCCGCCATAAGCCGATAGGTGGTCAGTTTTCCACCGGTGATGGTAATAAAATTATCCAGACCGTCGGCTTGATGATCCATGAGGGAAAATCCCCGGCTTACCGCACGGTCATCATCATCGTTTCCTGATTTCACCAATGGACGAACACCGGCATAAGCACGGATGTATCGAGTATCTGCCAGCTTTGGGATCATGGCCATTCCATCGTCGATCATGGCATCTATCTCGTCCGTAGTCGGGCGATAGTTGTCCGGCGCGTCAATTCGTCTGGAAGTTGTGCCAAAAATGGATACCGTACCCGCAGGCACCAAAATGTCTGCATCCGCCGCCTTGCGCAAGCGGTTGATCACCCGTTCACCGATACGCATCCGGCTTATTACCAAGGTGCCCTGGGAGTAAACCATGTTGATGCGAACACCTGCCATTGCCGCCACTTCACCGGCCCAAGCCCCGCAGGCATTGACCACCTGATCCGTAAAAATGCGAACCTCCTCGTCGCGCCGCCGATCCATCAATCGAACGGCTTCGATCTTCCCCCCCCTTTTTTCGAAACCAACCACTTGATGGTGCAATAATTGGGAAGCACCGAGTTCACAAGCCTGCGCCAGGTTATCCAGTGAAAGCATGAATGGATCGATGGAGGCGTCCTCTACAGCGTATGCGGCTATGATATCAGGAGAAAGGGAGGGCTCCAGTACCAAGGCTTCTTTTGGATCCACGGCAACGCATGATATACCGCATCTTGAACACCGATCGGGAAAATCGGCAATGTAATTCTCATTATCACCTTTTACGGCAACAAAAAGCCCGCCGGTGTCTTCCACGCACTGTGGAGCCAAACGCTTGAGAATGGACCCTTCTTCACGGCACTCCTTTGCAGATGCCGGATCTGAAGCAATATACCGGGCTCCGCTGTGAAGCAGGCCGTGGTTTCCCCCGGAGGCGCCGGCATTGATATCCTGCTTTTCCACAAGCATGCAGTTAATACCGCGAAGCGACAAATCACGTGCCAGACCTGTCCCTGTAGCACCACCGCCAATAATCAACACTTGTGTTTTTAACGTCATGGGCATTATTCTAGTAAATACCATATCGAATGGGCATTGTCACCCGCAAGGGGTCGGTGCAGCGTTGCAGACCCCTTTTTATTTAAAAATTCCAAAGACAGGTGCCCTGCTTCCAGCAATGTTTGGGTTTGACTTTATTCACAGCCTTGGTTAGGGTCCGCTACCAAAAAAACCGTCACGAAAGGACAAACCATGGAAGATTTAAATAAAATTGCCGGGATCTCTCCAGTACGCCTGGGATATAAGAGCAAGTTCGAATTTAAATGCCACCCCGGTGTACCCTGCTTTACAGAATGCTGCCGTGGTATCAATATCATTTTAACCCCCTATGATATCGTCCAGCTTAAAAACAGGCTTAAGCTCTCTTCAAGGGAATTTCTTGCCGTCTACACCGAGCCGCATTTGCTTGAAAAAACCGACCTGCCCATGGTCACGCTCAAACTCCTGGACGATGAACGTGAATCCTGTCCCTTTGTGAAAGACAAAGAGGGTTGCATCATCTACAAGGACAGGCCGACCTCCTGCCGTTACTACCCTTTGGGTACGGCCACCCTCCAGCACAAGGAAGGGGCCGATGATGATGGCTTTTTCTTTTTCGTCAACGAACCCCACTGCAAAGGCTTTGAAGAAGATACCGAATGGACGGTGGCCCAATGGCGGGAAGACCAGGGTGTGGATATCCGGGATGAAATTAACCGCGAATGGACCGACCTGGTCGTGCGCAAGCGCTCTTTTCCGCCCAACATCAAGCTTACTGAAAAAGCCAAACAGATGTTTTTCTTGGTAAGCTACGACATTGACAAGTTCAGGGAGTTTGTTTTTGACAGCACCTTTTTGGAACGCATGGATGTGGACGATGCCACCGTTGAAAAAATCAAAAACGACGAAATCGAATTGCTCAAGTTTGGACTGGAATGGCTGAAAGGGATTTTATTCAAACAAACAGAACCGGAAAAACAGGCAGACAATTTTGCCGACCAGGCTAAATCCGATTAAAACACAATTCCGATTCCAAATAAAAAAAGCCGCCCTTTCCGATGTCATCGGAAAGGGCGGCTGTGGTTTATTGCGTGTTTTTTTTAGTAGAAATCAGACAAAAAAACTATCCTTTGTGTACCATTTAATACTCTTTGTAATACAATCCCTCCCATTGGCTCTCATCATTTAACCGTTCGTCGATATCCACATTAAAGAATTCCGCTAATGGCGTCAGGATTTCCGGATTTTTCGACTGAACTGTTTTTGCGATATTCACCACATGGTTCAAACCTGCCCGGCTCATTTTTCCCAAAGGTTGCCGGCATGGCCCGGAAGGAACCCCAAAAAGCCGCATCAATGTTTTCAATGCCATTGGGTTGCGCGCCCGGCAAACCACTTCGCCATACGGGCTTTGTTCCTTCGTCGTTACCGTCACCAGACCAAACAGCGGTTTCAGGGCCTCGGCCAGTGTTTTTGCGGCTTTCTCCTCTTTGCCCGCCAAAAATCTTACCAGGTCACCCATTGCCTTTGGTGCAATATTGGAAACCACCGAAATCACACCTGATGCTTCAATCCCTGGATCATTCATCATTTCGCAGAGCAATCCATCGTCACCGGAAAGGATGATGAAATCAGGACTGCAGCATTCTCGCGTTCGTCGCATGTTGTCAAAATTCCCGGTTGCCTCTTTCACCGTACTGACGTTTGGATGTGCCTTGAATAGCATGGCCAGATCCTCGGGCAACAATTGCGCACCCGTCCGGCCGGGGATCACGTACGGAATAATCGTCGTGTTGGGAAACGCTTCAGCCACAGGAGCCACATATTCTTTCCTGATCTCCTGGGAACTGGGGCCATTGTAATAGGGATCCACCACAAGTACGGCATCTGCTCCCGCTTCAACGGCATGACGCGTCGCCGAAAGCGCTTCCTTGGTATTATTGCTTCCCGTCCCGGCAATGCAAAGGCATTTTTCTCTGGTTTGTTCAGCAACTATCTGTACAACACGATTGTGTTCTTCCCAAGCCAGTGTCGGGCTTTCGCCAGTAGTGCCGACAGCCAATATGCCGGTAATACCATTTTTAATTTGAAACTCTGCAAGGCGGGTAAGTCCTGCCTCATCGACCGACGACCCATCGAAAGGGGTCACCATAGCAGTATAACATCCTGATTTCATAGTACCTCCTGAAAAAGAAAACGAGTGTTCGGAACAAACGGAAATAAAAAAGATAGGAACTTAGGATTGTGATTTTTATTAATTACCCTGAATTACTTGTCTCCAGGAATCTTACTGCAAGGGAATTTGACATTAACACGAAATATTTTCGCGTTAGCTACGGCCAGTTCCCTGTAAATCTCCGGTTTCATGGTATGGGCATCCTGTAGATTAGAATTAGGGTCGAAATGAACAACCTTTGATACAAAATGGCAGATACAAGAAGCACTTAAGAAAGTTAGGGTTTTATGTCAAGGGAAAAGGGGACATCGGTTTGTTTTTCCTTGACACAAGCAGGCAGGCACGTTACGGGTCTTGCTTTTATAGCGTATCAAGATACTATCGGAAAAGGACGTCTATCATGTCACAAGCAACCAAAGCACCCAATGCGGAAGCGTTTATTGCACAACAAAAACAAGCCATCGCCTCCAACCCCGATTGCGGAACATCCCACTACAACCTTGGGGTGGCGCTGATGGGTCAGGGAAAAATCGAAGAAGCTGAAGAATCATTGATAACAGCCATTGAATGCAGCCCCGGACTGGCTGAAGCCTACGTGCAAATGGGTGGCCTTTGCATGAAACGCGGTGATATGGAAGCCTGCCTGGACTGGAACCATAGGGCCGTCAGGGCCAAACCCAGCTTTTCCGAAGGGTGGGGCAACATTGGCTTTGTCCTGCTCCAACGCGGTGACGTGGATGGGGCCATCAAGGCTCTTGAAAAAGCAACCGCTTTCAACTTCCGGTATATCCAGGCCTTCGCTACCCTGGCCAATGCCTATTTGATGAATGGAAAGATCAAAGAGAGTATCGAAGCCAACCTGAAGGCCTTGAAACTATCACCGGACTTTGCCGTTGCCCACAACAACCTATCCATCGCTTACCTGGAAGACGGACAACCGGACCTGGCCATCCAACATGCGGACAAGGCACAGGACTTGGGTTATGATGTGGCACCTGAAATTTTAAAGGAGCTGGAGCCACACCGCTCTTAGAAAACGGCTCAACCATCGGGCACCCGGACAAGGTGACCTATATTCCGGGTGCCTGCTCTCTTTACCTATTCCTACAATAATCTTTCTATGCCAACCTTATCTTTTTTTCTGGCAACGGCGGACCACCCCATCGATGACAACCACCCGTTGTGGAATCAGCCGTTGCCGGACAGCCGGAACCCTGAAGGGATGCCTTCAAAACCGAAAATGCGAAAGGCCGTAACGTATGGCCGTTTTTTTTCGGCCATACGTCGCTTTTGTTCGTCCAATGGATGGAATCCATTGGTGACCGCAGCATCTTGCCAACTGAATACGACGGTCACGGAAAAAGACCTGAAACAAGTCTCTGTCTTTCTGGAAAAACATGGTGCGTTTTACCATCCTGGCCGGATTCAAATCACAATTCAGGATAAAATACTTTTTTTCGTCATCAACGTCGCTGCATCCGAACGGGGTCGAAAAGCGCTACCGTTAGAGGTAAAAGCGCTGAAACGTCTCCACATGGATCGGCCCTTTGGCTGGTTTCCTAAGGTTTATGACGCTTCTTTTGAGGACCTGCCCATGTTTTTAGGAGATTGGTTCGAAAACTTCCACGAATTTCATCTAACACGGAAAAAAAACACTGAAGAAGTGATGATCACCGTCTGGGACGGGGCTGTAAACCGCCGTTTCCTGTCCATAGACCAGGCAGCCGATGTCTACCGCGGTGCATCGATGATCCTGACAGCTTGTTACGACCCTCTTTCGGCCCGACAAATCTTTCCCTGGCACCATGCCGCCGGAGATTTCGTGGTTCGAATCGATGGAGAACGTGCAACAACCCGGCTGATCACCGTGAGAGATTACATCTCTTTAACTGATACGAACACCGAACTGAGTGACGAAAAAGAGGTTCTGGACGCCTTGATGGTGTTTTTTATCCATCTTACCCTACGCATGCGGTTGGACAGGATAGATGGTGTCTCAACAATTGTCTGGGCTCCCGACCCTTGCCTTGCTCCTGTTGTCGATGGCTTTTTAAAAGGGCTGGACCTGACGGCCCGTATAAACGGTTTTTCGGAATCCTTTCCAGATCTCTTCCGGCTCTATTTCAACCATCACGATGAATCCGGTTTATTCTCCCTTGCCCATCGGATTTGCACCTCGGTCTATGATCGACAATCCGAAGAAACCGGTTTGATCAAAAAACATCTTCCTGAACACATACGTGAATTGAAACGCGCTTTTTTGCCATGATGGTTTTGAAACGAACAAGACCCTTTAGGAACACTTTGGTCGAATGCCCAAAATAATTTACAAACACCACATAAAGACATTTTATACAGTGCTCTCACAACATTTTGTATGTACGACAAAACGGCGGCCACCCTTTCGAGTTAACCGCGCGAAACCATGCTTTTTTATTGACAAGCCCCATGATTAATTCTATACCCCCCCCTTGTAGATTTGCAATTAAAATCACATGAATTCTATAATCCAGATAATAAAAGTAGAAAGAAATCGAGAGGAGGTGGCCTAACCCCCCCCCATTGTAAACAGTTCTATTTATAGTAGTAGCAGGTTGGTTTTACTATCAATTTAAATGGAGGTAAAAGATGGCAAAGCATGAAACCCCTTTGTTGGACCAGCTTGAGTCCGGTCCGTGGCCGAGCTTCGTGTCTGACCTGAAGCAGGAAGCCGCGAACAGGTCCAAGAACGAGAACAACGTGGAATTCCAGGTTCCCCAGGACTGTGTGGAAGACCTTCTGGGCATATTGGAACTTTCCTTCAAACACGGCCGGACCCACTGGAAGCACGGCGGTATTGTGGGCGTTTTCGGTTATGGCGGCGGCGTTATCGGCCGTTATTGCGACCAACCGCAAGATTTTCCGGGTGTTGCCCATTTCCACACCATGCGCGTCGCCCAGCCCGGCGCCAAATACTACACCACCGACTTCCTGAAAAAGCTCTGCGACCTGTGGGAGTTCCGCGGCTCCGGCATCACCAATATGCACGGCTCCACCGGTGACATCATTCTTATCGGAACCCAGACCAACCAGCTTGAAGAGATTTTCTATGAACTAACCCACAACTTCAATCAGGATCTCGGCGGCTCCGGTTCCAACCTGCGTACCCCAGCCGACTGTATCGGCTCTTCCCGTTGTGAATACTCCTGCTACGACACCCAGGCCATCTGCTACACCCTGACCCAGGAGTACCAGGACGAGCTGCACCGTCCGGCCTTCCCTTATAAGTTCAAGTTCAAGTTTGACGGTTGCCCCAACTGCTGCGTGGCTTCCATCGCCCGTTCGGATATCGCCTTCGTGGGAACCTGGAAAGACGACATCAAAATCGATCAGGAAGCCGTTGCCGGCTACGTCGGAGGCGAATTCGCCCCTAACGGCGGCGCTCACAGCGGACGAGACTGGGGTCCCTTTGACATTGAAAAAGAGGTTGTCGGACTCTGCCCAACAAATTGCATGAAGTACGATGGTGGTAAGCTGCTTATTAACACCAAAGAGTGTACCCGCTGCATGCATTGCATCAACGTAATGCCTCGCGCCCTGCACATCGGTGATGATCGCGGCTGCTCCATGCTGGTCGGCGCCAAGGCCCCGATCCTCGACGGCGCCCAGATGGGCTCCCTGCTGGTACCCTTCATCAAGGTCGAAGAACCCTACGACGAGATCAAGGAAATCATCGAATACATCTGGGATTGGTGGATGGAAGAAGGCAAGAACCGCGAACGTCTCGGTGAGCTGATCAAACGGCAGGGTTTTCAGAAACTGCTGGAAGCCACCCATATCAAAGCGATACCCCAGCATGTTCAGGAACCGCGCCATAACCCCTACATCTTCTGGAAAGAAGATGAGGTTGCAGGCGGCTGGGACCGTGACATCAACGAATTCAGAAAAGACCACC
>DAOWNV010000276.1 GCA_030642405.1 Desulfosarcina sp. | reverse complement strand
TCGGGCCAGGTATATCCACCAATCGATAATTGAGGTCATGGGGGATATCATAGTCGACCGGGATGTTTCCAATTCCACCATTATTTCCGGCGGTCAGGTCATCGTAGACAACGGGAAGATCTTGACATCCAAGGTTCAGGCAAAAAACGGAATTACCGCCGCCGGAATCGGTTCCAAAGCATCAGAAACCTGCGAATTGATTGTCGGCATCGACAGCCGAATCGATGAAGCGCTAAAGCAGATCGACCTGCAAATGTCGGAAAAAGAAGAACACAGGTTGAAACTGGAATCGTCGCTTGGCGAATTCAACAAAAAATCGGAGCAATTGGAACAGAACATCGCCAACGCATCGAATCTTCAAACCGTAACCCAGCAAAAACTGGTTCAATTAGCCGAGACACTGAAATCGCTTCCACCCAAAGCCAGAGATGACGCGTGGAAAATCAAATCCAAAATCAATACGCTGCGAACCGCATCAGAACGCTCCATAGCAACGATTCCCAAACTGCGGGAGGAGCATCAGCTTTTATTTGAAAAGATAGAAAATATACGTGATAAAATCGAAGGTGTCGAAAAACAAATAGGCCATCTTGAGGGGATCCTTCAGGAACTCGATGATTTCTCACGAATCAAGGGGGGGGTTTTTGAACGGAACCCCATTGTTGAGACTCTCGGAACCATACATACCGGTACAACTATCCGCGGCCCCCACGCCTCTCTGGTGATACGGGAGAACAATACTCATGTGAAAATCGTGGAAGTCAAACTGGAGAAGAAAGACATTGCCAAGCCCTGGCGGATGGTTGTGAAGCCAAAGTAAGATTTTTAGGCAATGTATTGCCGACAACGTTTCAACCGCTTTGAAGGATTCAACTCCCTTAATTCCCCAAGGCCGAAATCCATGGAAATAAACTTGTCCTGATTTCCGTCTACTGCGAGCCCTTAAAAGTGGTAGGCAATTTCCCCAAACACCCGGTCGTTGTCTCCGATATTTTTGAATTGCGGCAAATCACCTGATTGGTAGAAAATCACACCCGCCGTAACAATTAGATTGTCCTTCAGGTCGTATTCCGCTTGCAATCGTTGAAACGCACCATCTTGACCGAGTGGTCCATAAGTCATGGCCAACAGTGTACAGGTCAACGCATCATTTAAAAAATCACGCACGATTCGGATTGAGGACTGAAAGGTATCCGGTTGTGCCCAGTCCGGCGCATTCCTCAGATTGTCGCTTAAATTGTTGATGTGGCGATTGGCCACTTCGATGCTGATGGTTGTTTCCCGAAGCCCTGAATACTCCAGGCCGAAAAGGATATCGAAACGACTGAAGGTTTCTCCTGGAGCGTTGAAATACTTGAAACCATCTTGCAAGGCAGCCTCTGATTTCAACAGCCAGTTGCCAACCGCCAAGTTGGCTGCCGCCCCGATCATTTTTAATCGGGCATGCCGCCGGACCAAGGATGGATCGCTGTCGGAATCGTCTACCTCCAAATGGGCCAAGTCATCATAATGATCGGCAACGTAGAGTGCAATGTCAAACCCTCTGAAGGTCCGCCCCACAGAAAACGCCCACTCCGTGTTGCTTGCTCCATCAGATGGAAGTTCTTCCGGCGGGAGAGGTGTTGGGAATGGGAAATAGTCGCTCCCGAAAACCGGCATTTTGTCAAATCGAATCTCATGGATAGCCATACCGGTGAAATGCCATTGTTCATAAAAATAATCAAGCCGGCTAAGGGTAACCGACCGACGCATATATTCAAGATCCGTCAATCCCGGTTCTCTCCGATCCAGCGGATTAATCACGTCCGTCACCCGGATGTTTTCAGATACTCCCCACACCACGATTTGACGTCCAAACCAGAAATCCACACTATTCCAAGGATTAAATAATGCATAGGTCTCCGTGAGTTCCAGCTCTTTTTCGTAAGCATCAAGAACCTGGGGCGTATATTCATCCCTGCCATGGATGGAATAAGCGAAGTCGTAAAAGCCGTAGCCGGAAAGATGAATTTTACACCAGTCAACTGGATCAAAATCGGATTCTATGGCCAACAAGGATCGAAGCCGGGAAAGGCCTCGCCAATCGGTTTGTCCGGACTGTGGGGGCTCGTGGGCAAAATTTGCTGCCGCGCTGAGAGACAACTCTCCACCAAAACCGCTCGGATAATACCATTTGGAAGATATTGTTTCCGATGACCCTTCTGCACCCGGCATCTTTACCGGAATGACTTCACTATCCTCGAATTGATCGAACAGATCGTCGATATCGTCTTCGGTGACTTTCTCATCACTGACGACCGATGGGGGCAATGGCCCTGCCATTGCCGTATCGAACCACCACAGAGAACCTGCGACACTGAGAAGAAGTAGAAACCACAGTTTGGCTGATTTGAAGAAGTTCATTTATAAAATCGCTAACCGCAATTTACAAATTACAATATCCAGATCACAAACCCGCTGAAATGAAATATTTTAGATTTTAGTCATTGGAATTTGTTTGAATTGATAAAGTATTCGTTTTCTTTCATAATTCTATGGTCCTTTCTCCAATTGACGGGTGCTGAAAAAATCCATCTCCAAAGGCTGGTTGAATTTGACATTGTTCAACCGCAGCACGGTACGATGCACCGCCTGCTTGCTCAGGGTTTTTTTAACATGTGTTGCTGTGGCAACCCAGATGCCGTCAATTTTTTCCAGCTTTTTTACTTCCATGTATTTAATATATCCGCCCGATTTCTCCCAATTGATCCCCCGAATTACAAAATTGATATCATCTCGAACAAAAAACAGCGATTTCTTATACCCGGTTTCGTCAATGACCGCTCTGCTTTTCGGTAAGGCTTCAATCAACCACACCCGTCGACCCTCGATTTTCATCTCTTTTTTCTTTTTATAGAACTGGAAATCGTAATCTTCCAAGTTCCTGGAGGTCATGTCCGAGTAGTTCAGATCAGACCCCATGAAAGCATTGCTCTTGTCGCTGGATGCTATCCGCTTGGTTTTTTTCAAGGCCGGCAAGTATAGCCACTGGTCATCGTCTTTGGTCGGATCATCGTAGTCCCAGGTTAAAAAACCGGTCTTTCGGACATCTGCCGGTTTTAGGAAATACATCAGGCGTAGTGTGTCCGGTCCTTTTTCCTTCACGAATGTTCTGAGTTGTCGCCGTCGTTCCGCACCGTTTTTATCGATGAGGATCATCTGCATATCGGCTGTTCGGTTGTCGCCTTCGTCTCGCGCATCCACTCGTTCCATAATGGCGCGAGCCGCAGGATCGTCTGCTGCGAGTACCGGACAAACTGTAGAAAGCGTCAGAATCAATATAAACATCGAACAAAAAAAAATTCTCATCGGATCTCCTTTCTTTTTATACCTTCGGCGATTTCACCGGGCTGACCAGAACCATCAATGCCGGTGCCAGCAGGTAGTCGGCCAACAGCGCCATGATAATCGTAAAGCCTGTTAGGATACCGAAATTGTGAATATTGTTCAGTTTAGAAAAACCAAGAACAAAAAAACCGATGGCCAGAACAACGGTCGTCACCAGCATGGCGCGCCCGGTTGAAATCAAGGTCAAACGGACCGCTTCGACAGGATCACCGGTCCTATCGTAATATCTCCGGTAGTTGTGCATAAAATGGATTGTATCGTCTACGGCCAGCCCAATGGCAATGCTGGCCACCAGCATGGTGAACAGATCCATGGGAAAATGGAAAACGTAAATTACACCCATGGTCAGCAGAATAGGAGCCAGATTGGGAATCATACTGAGCATTCCTATGCGAAGCCGGCCAATCAATAAGACCATCATGGCTGAGATGATGACCAGGGCGATTACATAGCTTTTCGCCAAAGAATAGATGGAGTT
>DAOWNV010000093.1 GCA_030642405.1 Desulfosarcina sp. | reverse complement strand
TTCGGACTAATAAAATCAAGAAGATCTTGCTTTGTTATTTTGCCTTTGAAATTTTCTCTTAAAATCACCAGGGCAAGCGGTCTTTCCTCCCATTTTGGATGGGGCAAACCAGCTACAGAGGCTTCCACAACAGCTTCATGTGCCATTAGAGAATTTTCAAGGTCAATCGAAGATATCCATTCACCGCCGCTTTTAATCAGGTCTTTAAACCTGTCGCTTATTTTAATATATCCGTTTTTATCAATAGTTGCCGCATCACCACTTTTCCAGTATCCATCTGTAAAGGATTCTGCGGTTCTGGGATCATCATAATAGGAACTTGTAATCCAGGGCCCTTTAATAAGCAGTTCGCCCACAGTCTCTCCATCATGGGGTACATCCTTTCCATCTGCCGCAACGAGTTTCATCTCAATTCCCGTAACCGGCAAGCCCTGTTTCTTTCGAAGCTCCCATTTCTCATTTTCAGGCAAATCATTTAATTCAGCTTTAAGCAGGTTAACAGATACCAGCGGAGCTGTTTCCGTGGCACCATAGGCATGGATAACATTACCACCCAGTTCATCAAACCCTTTCATCATCGCAAGAGGCGGTTCCGTAGCTCCTGAAATCATCCTTAAACCTGAAAAGTCAGGCTTTTCAGACATGGAACGGATTTGTTCCAGCATTGGCATATAAATGGCGGGAGCACCGTTATTTACAGTTACCTTTTCAGATATCATAAGATCAACCAGAGAAGTAGTTGCCTCGGCAGTATACATGCCCGAAAACACGATCTTGGCACCAACCATAGGGGCACAGATAAAGACTCCCCAGCCTTGAGCATGAAACATGGGAACGGTTTGCATAATCACATCATCATGCCCCATTTTAAGCATACTCGCAATCATCAAGGTATGCAGATACATTGCTCTGTGAGATACAAATACGCCTTTTGGTTTACCTGTTGTTCCGGATGTGTAGCAGGCAGCAAAAGCGGAAGTTTCATCAATCATCGGAAAAGTGTATTCAGCCGTTTCTGCCGCCAGAATATCTTCATAGCTGTTTACCGGATTAAGCCCGGTTTTTATATCTTCCATTTTTTTATCTGTTATTACCACATAGCCTTGCACGGTATTCAAATCGCTTGCAATAGGTTCGATTATCGGGAGCAGGCTGTCAGCGACAAAAATCAGTTTTGCTTCCGCGTGATTAATAACATACGTTCTGTCCACTCCTGCGATTCGAGGATTCAGCTCCAAAGCTACTGCGCCGATACCTGAAATAGCGTAATAAAGCTCAAAAAAACGGTGGGTATTCCAGTCCGCTATTCCAACCCTGTCACCAGGTTTGATTCCCAGCGTAATTAAAGCTTTGGCAAGCTTTTTGGTTCTTTGGTAGGCTTCATGATAGTTATACCGTAATATGCTCCCATCAATATTTCTGGAAACAACTTCCACATCCGGATATGTGGTTGCCGCGCTTTTTAAAAAAGTAATAATATTTAGCTGGTAATCATCACCTGAAGTTGAGGGAAATCCTTTGATAATTTCAGTACTCATAATAATTCTCCTTAGTGTGTTTTTGTAAAAAGCGGGAAGTTAAGTGTGTTCTTGGCGGGTTGCATTTCTTTGTCATTCATCTTCTATTCTCTTGATCAAAACCGTATCTTAAATCAACATAGAAGTGGCAAATATAATGATTGTTACAATTATAAAAAAAATTATTTTTTTTATAATTGTGGTTTATACCGGCTTTTGTGAATAGTGTCAATCCTTAGTAAAGCTAATAACAAACTAAATAGAATAATTTCCAACTCCGTGCGATCCTTGACACTATTCACAAAATGAGATAACAGCAGGGGTTTCAACTTTGTCGGCTGGTCACTTGCTTTAAAGTGAGATTTCAGATGGTGGTATCTTGTTATAAGGACGAACTTACGCCGGCCATAAAGATATTTTTCAGAAATGGACTATTTTGACTGAGAAAGAACGGAGAACCCATGGACAGCGCTAAAGATTTGCTGAGCAAACGAAGAGAAAAATCTGCCGGGTTGAAGGCGGATGGAGTCAACCTGTTTCCAAATGGCTTGGTTGTGAACCACACCATCAAAGATATCAACGATCACCTTCAAACCTTACCGGAAGGCCAAAAAGAGGATAACATCTCTTATACCGTGGCCGGCAGAATGATGGCAATCAACCGTTTCGGAAAGTCCGCATTCATCCGTTTCAAGGACAGGACCGGGCTAGTTCAGGCATACGTACGCAAAAATGAGGTGGGAAATGAGGCGTATACACTTTTCAAACGCCTGGATATCGGCGATTTCGTTAAGCTCAAAGGGACCTTGTTTCGTACCAAAACCGGAGAATGGACTCTTCTTGCCACGGAGATTGAGTTGGTCTGCAAATCAACAAGACCGCTTCCCGAAAAATTCCATGGACTGAAGGATCCTGAAAAACGTTACCGTCAGCGATACATTGATTTGATCATGAATCCGCATGTGAGGGAGGTTTTCATCAAACGAAGCCGGATTATCCAAGTCATGCGGGACTTTTTCCTTTCCAGGGATTTTCTGGAAGTGGAAACACCGATGATGCAACCGATTCCAGGTGGCGCAGAGGCAACCCCATTTAAAACCTACCACAATGCTCTGGGGATGGGCCTGTATTTGCGTATCGCACCGGAACTATATCTCAAACGACTGGTTGTCGGCGGCTTTGAACGCGTCTTCGAGATCAATCGGAATTTTAGAAACGAAGGGATTTCAACACAGCATAACCCGGAATTTACCATGGTGGAGTTTTATCAGGCCTATGCCACTTATGAAGATTTGATGGACATTACCGAGCAGATGTTTGCCGATATCGCTAAAAAGGTCACGGGGGGAACCACAGTAACTTACCAGGGCATTGAGATCAAACTCGGAGGCAAGTGGAAAAGACTTCCTCTTTTTGAATCACTTGAAAAAATCGGTGGTGTGGATCCAGCCTTGTTCAATGATAAAGAAAAACTCCTTGAATTTGCCGCATCTCAGGGTATCAAAGTGACAAAAACCGGTCGCTTGGGAAAAGTGATCACCAAACTATTCGATGCACTTGTTGAACCCAAATTGATTCAGCCTACCTTCATTACCGGTTACCCTGCCGAAGTTTCACCACTTTCCAGAAGGAGTGACTCCCAGCCGGAATTAACTGAACGCTTCGAACTGTTTATCGCTGGTCGGGAAATTGCAAACGGATTCTCAGAACTCAACGACCCGGAGGACCAGAAAGGCAGATTCCTGCAACAGGTGGAGGATAGAGAGGCTGGTGATGAAGAGGCCCATCAAATGGATGACGACTATATAAAGGCATTGGAATACGGTATGCCTCCGACAGCCGGACAAGGTATCGGTATAGACCGGTTGGTGATGTTGATGACCGACGCTTCTTCTATTCGCGAAGTGATTCTGTTTCCACACATGAAACCCAAAGCGTAAATGTTGATAAACCGTGTACCGGACCTTTATAGCCGTGATGGACGGCTGTAATCCGCAAATTAGATCCAGTTACAGCTACAACATAAAGATGCCATGTCATTCGTGACGTTTGTATCAGGACGCTATTTAATAACCCGCCAAAAACAGGCGTTCATTTCGCTGATTACTGCGTTGTCCGTCGCCGGCGTGGCTGTTGGAGTGATGGCACTCATTGTCGTTATCGCTGTAATGGCCGGTTTTGAAGTGGATCTCAAATCCAGGATTATGGGGATTCGACCACATTTGGTAATTACAAAAAAACAGGGCGCTTTCACTGAATTCGATCAAATTTCCCAAAAGATTCGTTTAATTGAGGAAGTTGCTACGATAACGGCATTTGTCACCACCCAGGTCGTACTTCGTACGGAGACACGTGCTACAGGAGCTGTCCTGAAGGGAATCGAAGGGGACCAACGGAAAAGCGGAATTGCGGGAGTAGATACCAGCCTTTTTGAACCATCGGATGTGGAACGGGATTTTTTAACCAAAGGCAAGCACCTCCCTAAAATGATCCTTGGAAAAGCATTGGCCGGCAACCTTGGTGTGACTCGCGGTGACACCGTGTACATGATATCGCCACGCGGGATGCTATCCCCTGCAGGCCACATGCCCGCTATGGCGCGATTTCAGATTGTAGACCTGTTCGAATCCGGAATGTATGAATTCGACGGAACACTTTCATTTGTTCAACTGCGTCAAGCCCAAAGGATTTTACGGATTCCCAAAGCTATTGGAGGGTTAGAAATTCGCCTTACTAACATGGAACTGGCCAAGAAGGTCTCCAATGAGATTCAACGAATTGTCGGCAACGATTTTGCCATCGAAGATTGGAAAATGATCAATCGAAATCTTTTTTCCGCCCTTCGGCTGGAAAAAACGGTCATGTTTATAATTTTGACGCTTATAGTACTTGTAGCTACGTTCAATATTGCGGGTTCTCTTGTAATGATGGTCATGAACAAACAAAAGGACATCGCAATCTTAAAAACCATTGGAGCGACATCCATCGACATTGCCCGAATATTTATCATTAAGGGTCTTTCCATCGGTCTGGTCGGGACGATCATAGGAACGATTGCAGGGTTGGGACTATGCACACTGCTGAAAAAGTATGCATTTATTAAACTCCCGGCGGATGTATATTACATCACCACACTACCGGTGAATCTGAAAGTTACGGATGTTTTGGTGATTTCATTTTGTGCTTTGTTGATCTGTTTTATAGCAACCTTGTACCCAGCCCTTCAAGCTACCAATGTAGATCCGGTGGAGGCTATCCGTAATGGGTAGCCATAATTACGGTAATTGGGAGAATCATATGGCGATATCCGAAAAACCCACTTCTTTGATTCATGCCTCGGGTATTTTTAAAAGCTACCATCACAACGGTGGTCAAATTATTGTGTTGAACAAACTCTCTTTCACCTTGGACGCAGGAGAAACTATCGGTATCATAGGTGCATCGGGTATCGGAAAATCAACTCTTCTTCACATTCTGGGTACGCTGGACCGACCGGATGACGGAAGGTTAGAGTATTCAGGAAAAGATGTTTTGAAACTGGATAACAACCGTCTGGCTCGTTTTCGGAATCGTACGATCGGGTTCGTTTTTCAATTCCATCATCTTCTGCCGGAGTTTTCCGCTCTGGAAAACACGATGATGCCGGCTTTGATCGATGGAACTGAGAAAAAAAAGGCCATACAAGCAGCAGAATCGATTCTTGTCCGCGTGGGACTCAAAGACCGCCTGACCCATCGGGCAGGAGAGATGTCAGGTGGAGAGCAGCAGCGTGTGGCATTGGCACGGGCTTTGGTGCAGCATCCCGCCATTCTCTTGGCAGACGAACCGACGGGAAACCTTGACCGAAAAAACAGCGATCTCATTCACGCATTGTTAATGGAACTGAATAAAGAGATGGGAATGACGCTTGTTATTGTAACACATAACATGGAACTGGCGGCATTGGTATCCAGACAGGTTACAATTTCCAACGGTGCATTAAAAGAACTTGAATAATAATGGGGAATCCCTTTATTAATGCAACAAGAGGTAGAAAATTGTTAATGGCGGTGTGGCTCAGGGGGTATAGATGTTGAGGCGATTTGCTTTAATCCTGTTTTTAACCCTTTTCTTCTCTGTTCGTATCGTGTTTGCCCTTGAAACCGTCCATGTACTGATACTGCCCTTTGACATTCATGCAGGTCAAAACCTATCCTACCTGAAAACAGACATTCCTAAGGCCATCCAAGACTACCTTGAAAAAGAGGGCGCCGTCTTTGTAAAGATGGAAAACGATGGCATCAACGATTCTCTGGATATCACATCCGATATTGAAACATTGAAACGGATCGGCATGCAAGCCGGCGCTGACTATGTGATTTGGGGAAGCCTTACACGTATCGGAAACCATCTCAGCCTTGACATGAAACTTATGGATACCTTAGGGGCCAAGCTGGTTGTCTCAGTTTATAAAGAAGGGTCGGGAATGGAAAACCTTAGGACCCTTACCAACCTTTCATCTGACGAACTGGCTACCCATCTGTTCCAAAGAGAAAAAATCACCCAAGTCCTCGTAACAGGCAATAAACGGATCGAAGCAGATGCTATCGAAAAGGCCATCCGTGTGAAAAAAGGTGATGTACTGCGTGCCGGTGAACTTGCAAAAGATATGAAAAATATTTACAAAATGGGCTATTTTGAGGATATCCGCGTCGAAGCTGAGCCCGGTGACGGGGGAAAAGTGATCATTTTTCACGTCAAGGAGAAACCGACGATTAGAAAAATATCATTTAGCGGGAACCATGTCTTCAAAGACGATAAACTCCAAGAGAATTTAAATATTAGCACAGGTTCCATTTTGAATCTTATCACGATACAATCCAACATGGACCAGCTTGCGGCTATGTACAAAGAGAAAAACTATCATCATGTAAAAATTGAATACACCTTGGATGAACTGGAAAACAACCAGGCTGACATCGAATTCGTGTTTGAAGAAGGGGAGAAGGTCAAGATTAAAACAATTACTTTCCAGGGGAACAAAAACTATTCCGACAAAAAATTGAAAAAAGTGATCGAAACATCGGAAAAGGGATTCTGGTCCTGGTTGACATCCTCTGGAGAGTATAATCGTGAAGACCTCAGCCAGGATACCTCTCGCCTCATGGCCTACTACCATATCCAAGGATTCATTCATGCCAAAGTCGCAGACCCGATCATTGACTTTGAGGACCAATGGATAATCATCACGTTTAAAATCGAAGAGGGAGAACGTTATTCCGTCGGTACCATTGATGTGGATGGGGATTTGATATTGCCCAAGTCACGTCTAATGCCCGGACTTCAAATTTCACAAGAGCCTTATTTCAATAGAGAAACGGTAAGAAAGGATATACTTTGGCTTACCGATCTTTGTGCCGATGCAGGATTTGCTTATGTGGAAGTCCTTCCTGTGACCCGTGAGGATTCCAGCCACCTGCTAATGAATATTACCTACAGGATTAAAAAAAATAAGAAAGTATACATTGAAGGTATTGATATTTCAGGAAATACCAGCACACGTGATAAAGTTATTCGCCGCGAACTCCGTATACATGAACAGGAATTGTATAGTGGAAGCCGCCTAAAACGGAGTGTTCGAAACCTGCATCGACTGGATTTTTTTGAAGATGTGAAGGTGGATACCCCCAGAGGCAGTGCGGATAACAAAATGAAGGTAAATATTGAAGTCATTGAAAAGCCAACCGGTTCCTTCACATTTGGTGCGGGGTACAGCACGGTTGATAACTTTTTCGTTACCGGCTCGGTTACACAAAGAAACCTTTTCGGAAGGGGGCAAATTTTAAAGTTAAGTGGTCAGGTTGGCGGTGTATCGGATTTATACAATCTGAGTTTTACCGAACCTTGGCTGTTTGATATCCCTTTGTCCGGAACAGTCAATCTCTACCGTACCGGTCGGGAGTATAATACCTATGATAGGACCAGTACCGGTGGGGGGGGCAATATAAGTTATCCCATTTTCGATTACACCAGAGCGTCTCTTTCGTATCGGTACGACATAACTAACGTTACGGATGTTACCCAATACGCTTCAGATAACATAAAAGAACTTGAAGGAAAGAACGTCACCAGTTCCTTTGGTACTGGAATCACGTATGATTCTAGGGATCGCGCCTTTAACACAACTCAAGGTCAAAAGCATCGTATTAATTTCACCCATGCAGGGTTCAATGGTGATATCGGGTTTAATAAAATTGTGGGTGAACTGGGCTGGCATATTCCTGTATATAAAGGACTGGTTACATTTTTACATGGAGAATCCGGTTATGTGAAGGAGTTGGATGGGTACCTGCTACCGGATTATGAAAAGTTTTATCTAGGGGGAATGAATTCGATGCGTGGATTTGATTTTCAAGGGATCAACGTGAAAAGTGTAAACGAAAATGGATTAATTACTGAAGAAGGCGGGGATAAGTATATTCAGTTCAATTTTGAACTTACCTATCCTTTCTTCAAGGAGATGGGAATTGTCGGTGTGGTATTCTATGATACCGGCAATGTTTACGATACCGGCGAGCCAATCGATTTGGGAAATCTTCGTCGTGCTGCGGGATACGGTATTCGCTGGTACTCCCCCATGGGACCCATTCGTATCGAAGGTGGGCACATTCTGGACCCAATTGCTGAATACGGTGAGGATTATGGTGTTAACTGGGAGTTTTCCATGGGAGGTGCTTTTTAAAAATTTCTTTATCGTTATACAAAATATTCAATTAACAATATAATAGAAAAAAGGAGGCAAAATGCGACCGTTAGGCAAATTAACAACACTGGTGCTTTTGGCACTTTTCATGGGAAGCGGATATGGTTTTTGCGCAGATGTGGCGAAAATCGGTATTGTTGAGTTTCAGCGGCTGTTTGAAAATTCGGATGCCGGGAAGGAAATCAAAGCGGAAATCAGCGAACAGGGCAAGAAGATGGAAGCTGAGCTTAAAGAAAAAGGTGCCGAAATCGAGGAACTAAAAAAACGGTTGGAGCGTGAAGCCTTGGTGATGAGCAAAAAAATGCGCGAAGAAAATGAGCGTGAATTCAGAATCAAGGTCAATGATATTAAAACCCTTCAGAAAAAATACGAAGCTGATTTGCAGAGGATTCAGAGGAAACTGATGGCCGGCATTCAAGCTGAAACCCTTGAAGTAATCGATGAAATCGGAAAAGCTGGAGGCTACACGTTAATTATGGACAAACGAGGGGTTTTGTATTCCCCGAGTACATTCGATGTAACCGATGAAGTTATTAAGAAGTATAACCAAAAATATGCTAAGAAAAAGAAATAGGTAAGGGAGCAGACCGTGCCAATTGAATATTCTCTTAAGGATTTAGCAGAAACAACCAACGGTCAGATAATTGGTGACAAGGAAAAAAGGATTTATGGCGTGGCGCCGTTTGAGCTTGCCGGTCATGATCAAATTACATTTGCCGGCGGCAAAAAATTCCTGAAAAGGAT
>DAOWNV010000343.1 GCA_030642405.1 Desulfosarcina sp. | reverse complement strand
TACTCAGCAAGAACGATAATAAATGAATAGTGTTTATTTATTTTTGTAATAATTTTATGTGATGGAATGAATTTTACTAATGTAACATCGCAATCAACATGCCATTTTTGTAATCAAGAACCATTAACACCGATCCGAAAAGGGAAAATAACAGTATCTTCCTTTAATTAAAGGCGGTTACAGAATGATTATAGTGTCCACCCCAAAAAAAGGAGAGAGCTTTTCTCACATCATTACCGAAAAAAAACAGGGGGTAAACCAGACAGGTCAGCCGAAATAAAGAATATTTCGGCTGAAAGGATAAGCACGATACAAGGCGATTTGAAGTAAAACCACCGTCTGAATATACACTGGGGGGAACAGAAAAGTCTGTACCCCCGGTGGGGGAGGAAAAGGGTTCTGATCAGCCTTTTGTCAAGCCTAAGAGCCTCAGCCCGGTTTCCATCTTTTCCTCAAAATACAGGCAGGACATTCGGATATACGCATTGCACGAATCGCCGTCATACACGACCCAGGGAAAGATGCAGGTTGTCCACAAGACCGACGCCGGAACCGTACACTGGATCTGGCGGGATGGAAGCTGGTGGTTTTTTTCAAGATGCTTATGGTTAAGGTGATCGGTGATACCGGCATCAAAAAGCACCTTTCCCCGCTCCTCGACCGACACGTGAAACACAGGGGAGAAGTAATTAATTCCAAACCTTTTAAAAATCTGTCGAGCGATTTGTTTCACATCCTCCAACTGCGATCCGTCGTCGAGCTGTTCCGTGTTGGACCCGTCGCAAATAGAGGAAATACCATTGTCAAGGCAGAACTTTATGGCGGCCAGGTCCATGGCGATTTTGCATTGCAGGCATTCGTTTGCCTGAAACAGTCGCTGCAAGTCGGCGGCAAGGTCCCTTTCCCCTTGCTTCAAATGACCGGATTTATCCCATAATGGATCGATTTCCTGGTTGAGGACCGCCAGCTGGGCGTCAAGTTTTTCCTTTTTCGGGGTGATCATCTGATAAATCTCTTCAAAATCGATCTCGTGATGGTGGATCTCTTTGTCAGGGCACGCCCCTTTCAGCCGATCGAAGGCCTCCTTTGTATTTTGTGATTTTCTCAAACCGTGTCGGAAAAACGTCACCAGGTGGATCCGGTCGTAGTTTGGGCTCTGGGACCAGGCGGCATAAGTCGAATCGGTGCCGCCCGAAAACATAACGGCGACAGCGGTTTTCTCATCATTCATGTGCTTCTCCTTGTACATTGTTTGTTTATCAGATTGCAGAGATAGAAATTAACTATCTGAAATCTTGTTTGTTTAAGTTATACCGCTTCATTTTGCGGTATAAGGTTCTGGGATTTAAACCGGAGTGTTTTACCACCAATTGTATACTGCCGCGATAATGTTGTAATGCCGTTTTGAGATAGGCTCTTTCCAGCTTGGTGACTTGCTCCGACAGTGGCGACGTGAGGCTGATCTGAACCTCACTTTCGTGTTCGGTAACCCCTGCAAAGTCATCGATAAAGAAATTGTCGATGGTATCTTTCGGGGTCATGATAATTGTTCGCTCCGTTACATAAAACAATTCCCTGACATTGCCCGGCCAAGGGTGTGTCTCCAGTTGTCGGCACGCCTGCGGCGCTATTTTTATGGGATCACGTTCCAGCCTTTTTGTTTGGAGATCAAGCATGTACCGGGCCAACAGAAGAATATCCTCTTTTCTTTTTCGCAAAGGTGGCAAGGTGATGTTGACGACATTTAGCCGATAGTAGAGGTCCTGTCTGAATTGGCCCTTTTTTACCAAATCGAGCAATGGTTTGTTGCTGGCCGCGATGATTCTAACGTCGGATTGGATGGAGGCGTTTCCGCCTATACGCTGAAAGGATTTTTCCTGAATCAACCGCAATAGTTTCTGCTGTACCATCTGGGATGCGTTCGATACTTCATCCAGAAAAATCGTACCGCCGTCTGCTTGTTCGAAAAGCCCCTGTTTCCGGGCCTGAGCTCCGGTGAAAGCTCCTCTTTCGAACCCGAACAGCTCTGATTCCAACAGGGTTTCGGTAAGTGCACCACAGTCAACCGTAACCATTGTTTCTGATTTGCGCTTGCTATTGTGATGGATCGCCTTTGCCGTCAATTCCTTTCCCGTACCGGTTTCTCCATAAATTAAAACTGTTGTTTCCAGAGGGGCCACGGTTTGGATCAGACTGAAGACGGCCTGCATATTTTTGCTTTTTCCGATCAGATTATCGTACCCGTATTTATCGGAAATGTCTTGATTCAGCGTCTGAACCCGATTGATCAGCTGCAGGTTTTCTTCCTTCAGACGGGTTTGTTCTTCAATTTTGTTGAGGGTGAGGCGTACCTGTTCGAAATTCAGCGGTTTAACGATAAAATCGTAGGCACCCGATTTCATGACTTCAACCGTAGTCTCAACGGTGGCATAGCCGGTGATGGCCACGACCTTGACGGATGGAAATTTCCTTACAATCGTTCGAATGACCTCCTGGCCGCTCATTTCCGGCATTTTCAAATCCGTTAAGGTCACATGGATCTTCTCCCTGGATAGGATTTCCAGACCCGAGGCTCCGCTGGATGCCATAAAGACGTTATGGCCCCATTCGGTCAGACGCAATTTAAATGTACGCAGGACCGTTTCTTCATCATCGATTACCAGCACGTTGAGTTTCATTGGACCAGGAT